>CAVHEY010000037.1:8377-11238 GCA_963635155.1 Bacteroides stercoris | reverse complement strand
TTCGTCAGATTGAGAATCGAGCCGGTGGAAATGACCATCAGCCTTTCCACGAAGTTTTTCAGCTCCCTGATGTTTCCGGGCCAGGAATATGCCTGCATAAAATTGCAAACGTCTTCCGAAAAAACTTTCTTCGTTCCCATTTTACTGTTAAATTTGTTCAAAAATGCGTAAGCCAGGGGCAGAATGTCCTCCTTGCGCTCGCACAGCGGCGGTAGGTGCAGCGGAATGACGTTGAGCCTGTAATACAGGTCTTTGCGGAAGCCACCGTCCTGAACCAGCTGCCACAAATCCTTGTTGGTGGCACCGATAATTCTGGCGGTGGTCTTGGAAATATTGTTGGAACCGATGCGCTTGTATTCGCCGGATTCCAGCACCCGCAGGAGCTTTGACTGCATAGGCAGAGTCAGCTCGCCGATTTCATCGAGAAAAAGCGTCCCGTCGGAAGCTGCCTCAAACAGCCCGATTCGCCCGCCGTCGCTGGCGCCGGTAAAGGAGCCTTTTTCATAGCCGAAAAACTCCGATTCCATAAGCTCCGTAGGAATTGCCGCGCAGTTAACCGGGATAAAGGGCTGATTGCTGCGGTCCGAGATGGAATGTATATAATTGGCAAGAACCTCTTTGCCCGTGCCGGAGGCGCCGTAAATCATAACCGCGCTGTCCATGGAAGCGGATTTTTGCGCCAGATCGTACATCTGCTTCATTTTTTCATTCACCGAAGCGATAAAAAACGAATCCTGCCCCAACTTATTCAAATAGGAAACGGTCTCTTGCAGCTTACGCTTTTGGTGATCGAGGGAATCCAGCATAGAAAGGAAGTCTTCTTCACGATAACTGGTGGCAACCGCATATTCCACTTCGCCGTTTTCGTCAAAAATCGGCTGGCAGCTGATAATCATTCCCACGTCTCTGCCGGTCTTAATGTAGCGCTTGACTTCCTGCTTCGTCTCCAAGACCTCTCTTACGGCAGGAGGGCGGTCGGTATAGCCCTTTTCCTGCATGGTGAAGGCGTTGAAGTCAAACAGCTCGTCCATGGTACATTGATAGGTGTCCGCGCTTTTTTTGTTTGCGTAAATAATATCGCCGTCTCTGTTTGCCACAAATACGTTTGCACCGAGATTTTCGGCAAATTTGTCGGCAAGTGCCGCCTTATCCTGTATATGAAAATCCTTCTTGTAGTTAAAGCCCATAATCCTACTCTTTCTTCTTAACTAATACATATCTGTTATTCGTCCGATAGGCGATCTGCGACGATGTCACAGTGCCTTGTACCTGAAATTATACATTCGAGCGTACAAAATGTCAACAGATTATTAGCGAAAATGTACGAAATTTAATCAACTTTTGCGGAAAACGCCGAAACGAATAAAAAATGGACAGAACGAACAAAATTTAGACAGGAATAACGTCTAAAAATTGGTCAAAAACGCAAAAAAATAAGTTAAGAACAAATTTTCTGAACAAAAACTAAACACAAATCGAAGATTTTGTACAAATTTATTGACACAAAAACCATTGAAATTTGAACGGCTTTGACAAATAAAAGACAAAAATGTCGAAAAAGTGAGCAGATTGATAGAACTTTGGCACGGCTTTTGCGATATATGGCGGCGAAAACAAAAATGCTATGAACAAATAATGAACAACCAAAATGAACAACCAAAGAGAAAGGACGTTATAGACATGAGAGAAGTAGTAATTGTAGACGGTATGCGTACAGCCTTCGGCAGAATGGGCGGCGCACTCAGACCTTACACACCGGCACAGCTTGCCGGACTGACCATCAAGGGACTTTGCGAAAAGACAAAGATTCTCGAAAAAGGAAAAGTTGACGCGGTATTTGCAGGGAGCGCTTTCGGCGATTTGAACTGCAACAACTTTGCAAGATACGCAAGCTTGGCGGCGGGACTGCCGTACGAAACATCAGCAACCTTTATGGAAATGCAGTGTGGTTCCTCCATCGCCTGCATCAACAACGCGGCTTTGCAGATTCAGGCAGGACTCATCGATGTTGCGATTTGCGGCGGCGGCGAAGCGCACAGCCAGAGCTACTACAAGTTTTCCACCACGGTAGAGCCTTACAAGGACATTCCGCCGACAGCGGCAAAGGCAAGGCTTGCTCCGACAGACGAAGACGACCTTTCCATGATTGAAATTTCCGACGGAATGGCAGAAAGATGGGAAATCACCAGAGAGGAATGCGACGAATTTGCATTGAGATCCCAGCAGAGAGCGGCAGCCGCCATCGAAAAGGGATATTTCAAGGACGAAATTCTTCCGGTTGAAGTGAAATATACAAAGAAGGGCGAACCGGTAATCGTAGACACCGACGAACACCCGAGAGCAAACACCACCATGGAAGGACTTGCAAAGCTGAAACCGGTACGTGCAGGCGGCGTAACCACCGCAGGAAACGCTTCCGGCAGAAACGACGGCGCGGCATTCGTCCTGATGATGAGCGCTGACAAGGCGAAGGAGCTGGGCTACAAGCCGCTGGCAAAGTGGGTACTCGGCGCAGACGTAGGAGTTGATCCGAAGTACATGGGTATCGGTCCGGTTTACTCCAACCTGAAGATTCTCAACAAGATGGGTCTTAAGATGAACGATATCGACATTTACGAGTGCAACGAGGCGTTCGCGGCGCAAAACCTTTCCGTAATCAAGGAAATGGAAAAGCAGACCGGCGAAAAGATGAACATGGAAAACTGGAACCCGAACGGCGGCGCCATCGCATTCGGACACCCTAACGGAGCTTCCGGTGCAAGAGTCTGCATCTTCACCATGAAGGAACTCATCAGACGGGGCGGCAAGTACGGTATCTTCTCCAGCTGCTGCGGCGGCGGACTGGGCGTTTCCTGCCTCAT
>CAVHEY010000037.1:0-8269 GCA_963635155.1 Bacteroides stercoris | reverse complement strand
AAATGAAAAAAGTTGCAGTAGTAGGCGCAGGCATGATGGGACGCGAAATCGCCATCGTGTACGCAAGAGCAGGACATCAGGTGGCCATCGTTGATGCTACCATGGAGCTTGCAGAGGCCGCAAAGGAAAAGCAGGCGGGCATTCTTGACAGAGAAATCAAGAAGGGCAGACTGGAAGCAGATAAAAAAGACGAGATTCTCGCAAGAATCATTCCCACGGCGGACAAACATGAGCTTGCGGACTATGACTATATCACGGAAGCAGTTCCGGAAATCTATGAGTTAAAGGAAGAGTTATTCAAAGAACTCGATGAAATTTGCAAGCCGGAGACAGTTTTTTTAACCAATACATCTACCTTTTCTGTCACAAAGCTGTCTCTGGCAGTAAAAAGAGAAAGAAAGGCAAGGTTCCTGGGAACCCACTATTTCTCACCGGCTTCGGTTATGAAGCTCGTTGAAGTGATTCCGGGTCACCTCTGCGACGAAGAAGTGGTTGACGATGTCATCGAACTCCTTCAGGAAATGGGCAAGGAAACCGTAAGACTGAAAAAGGATGTGACAGGTTTCGTGGTAAACAGAATTTACCACGCCATCATGATTGAATCCCTGAAGCTCTTGGAAGAGGGCGTTGCCTCTGTGGAAGATATCGACAAGGCTTGCAAGTTCGGCATGGGACACCCGGTAGGACCTTTCGAGCTTTACGACAACACGGCGCTTGACCTGAACCTTCAGGTACAGACGGAGCTTTTCGAAAACTACGGCGAAAGATTCAGACCGGGCAACCTTCTCAAAGAAAAGGTCAATGCGGGTCAGTTAGGCAGAAAAGCCGGAGAAGGCTTCTACGTTTGGACCGACAATAAGAAATCCGGCGTTGCAAAATAGGCAAAATCCTACCAATGCATGAATGATGATAAAGGAGAAAAATTATGGCAGAAGAAAAATTAACCTCCAAACAGCTCCTCGGCGAATTGCTCCAAAAGCACTACGCCGAAGCGATGGAAGCAAAAGCACAAGGTAAACCTGTTGTATGGTCCACCTCCATTGCACCTCAGGAACTTCTGGAAGCTATGGATTTAACCGTAGTGTATCCGGAAAACCATGCAGCAGCAGTTGCGTCCAGAAAAGACGCACCGCAGTTTATCAATAAATCAGAGGGAGACGGCTACTCCGCAGATATTTGCTCCTATGCGAGAGTAAATATCGGCTATGCCGACCTGAAGCACTCAGAAGCCCAGGATATCCCGATGCCGGATCTGATTTTCTGTTGCAGCAACATCTGCTGCACGGTAATCAAGTGGTATGAGAATCTGGCAAAGAAGCTGAACATTCCGCTGATCATGATGGACGCACCGTTTAACTCCTCTTACGAAGTGCGCGAAGATAATATCAACTTCCTTGAAGCACAGCTCAAGGACGCCATCAAAAAGCTGGAAGCGTTCACAGGCAGAAAGATGGATTATGACAAGCTAAAGGGCATCATGGAAACTTCCAACGAAACCGCCAAATGGTGGGTGGAAGCGACCAATATGGCTATGCATAATCCGTCGCCGCTCAGCGGTTTCGACATGTTTAACTACATGGCGATGATCGTGTGCATGAGAGGCAAGAAGGACGGCGCAAGGCTTTTCAAGCTTTGGTACGACGAACTGAAAGAAAAAGCAGAGCAGGGCAAAGGACCGTGGAAGGACGATTCCGAAGAAAAATACAGAATCCTTTGGGACGGAATTCCTTGCTGGCACAGCCTTGGACCTTGCTACAAGATCCTTAAGAAAAACGGCATCAACATGGTAACTTCCACCTATCCGGAAAGCTGGGCGATCTTCTACGAACCCGGCAACCTCCACGATATGGCAAGAGCCTATGATGCGATTTATACCCAGAGAAATGTGGAATACGCGGCAGACCGCTTCATCAAGCTGGCAGGGGCTTTCAATGTAGACGGAGCGATTTTCCACAGCAACAGAAGCTGCAAGGGCATGGACTTCAAACAGTACGAAATCCAGAGAAGACTCAAAGAGCAGCTTGGAGTTCCGTCGGTAATGTTCGACGGCGACATGGCTGACCCAAGCGCCTTTTCAGAGGCTCAGTACGAAACAAGAGTACAGGCTCTCGTAGAAATGATGGAAGAAAGAAAAGCCCGGAAAGGAGATAAATAGGATGAACAACCAAATCAAGCAGATGACGGAAGCCTTTGTAGTCGAAGCGAGATTCCCGAAGAAAACCATCGCAAATGCCATGAAAGAAACCGGCAAGAAAGCCTTTGGTGTATTCCCTATTTATACACCGGAGGAAATCATTTACGCGGCAGGACTGCTTCCCGTAGGAATGTGGGGCGGACAGACTGCCTTTGTAAACGTGGACAAGTTCATTCAGAGCTTCTGCTGCTCCATTATGCGAGCAAACATGGAACTGGGCATGAAGGGAGAATACGACTTCCTTGAGGGTGTCTTCATTCCCACCTATTGCGACACCATGAAAGCAATTCTGGCAAACTGGCCGATCGCAGTGCCGAACTGCAAGGCGATACCATTCGTATTTCCTCAGAACAGAGAAAGCACGGGCAGCGAGGCTTTCCTCATCGCACAGCTGAAAGGCTTTAGGAAAGACCTTGAGAAGATGATAGGGTACGAAATCAAGGACGAAGACATCGAGAAGGCATTTGAAATATACGAGGAATATCGCAGCACCCTGCGGGATTTTACAGAACTTGTCAACGACTACCCGAAGACCCTGGACCCGAAGACAAGACATATGATCATCAAGGCGGCATATTTCCAAGACAAAAAAACCTATACAGAGAAACTCAAGGCTTTGATGGAGGCATTGAAGAAGGAACCGAAGGAAACGGTGAACGGACCGAAGGTTATCATTACAGGACTTATGACAGAACCGGAAAAATTCCTGGACCTGTTTACCGAATACGGCTACACCTTCGTTGCGGACGACCTTGCGCATGAATCCAGACAGTTCCGAGTTCCGGCAAGAACTACCGGCACTGCAATCGAGAAAATGGCAGGCAGAATCATCGACCTGAAGGGCTGCACCTTCTTCTACGAGGAAAACAAGACCAGAGGCACGATTCTGAAGAACCTTGCGGCGAAATACCACGCAGACGGCATCGTAATCTGTATGTTGAAATTCTGCGACCCGGACGAATTCGACTATCCGATTATCAAAAAAGAACTGGACGAAGCGGGCATATCCCAGCTTTATGTGGAAATTGAACAGCAGATGGATTCGGTAGAGCAGCTTAGAACCAGAATCCAGAGCTTCGCGGAAATCTTGGCATAGGTAGTAGCGAACCAAACAGAACGGAAAAGAAAGACAAAAGGTGAAACATGTTTTTAGGAATTGACATCGGCTCCTCCTCCTCGAAGGCGGCGCTCCTGGATAAGGAAGGAAAACTACTTGGAACAAAAGTCGTAAACCTCGGAACCGGCACCAACGGCATAGACCTTGCCCTTACGGAACTGTTAAAGGAGCAGGGTTGCGAGGAAAAAGACATCTTGTATACGGTGGTCACAGGCTACGGCAGAATGACCTATCAGAAAGCGGACAAGCAGATTACCGAAATCAGCTGTCATGCAAGAGGCGTGGTGTCCATGTATCCGGAAGCCCGCAGCATCATCGACATCGGCGGGCAGGATGCCAAGGCGATCCTCTTAAACGACCGGGGCAGGGTGGACAATTTCGTCATGAACGAAAAATGCGCCGCAGGTACCGGAAGATTCTTCGAGGTCATGGCACGGGTGCTGAACTGCAGCCTGGACGAACTGGCAGAGCTTGCGGCGAAGGCGGAAAAGTCGGTGCCAATCAGTAGCGTATGCACCGTATTTGCGGAGTCCGAGGTTATTTCCCAGCTTGCCGGCGGGGCAAAGCCGGAAGAGGTGGCAAAGGGCGCTCACCAATCCGTGGCAAAACGGGTTGCGGGACTTTGCAACCGGTTAGGAATGAAGCCGGAGGTCGTGATGACCGGCGGTGTGGCGCTGAACCGCAGCATGGTGGACGCCATGGCAGAAGAAATCGGACTCCACATCACCGTTCCGGAAAACCCACAGGTGATGGGAGCCATCGGCGCGGCGGACTACGCCCGGGAAAACTATTTGGCAAAGAATTAACAATTTGAACTTGACGGCATATACAAGAAAACTTAAAATAACAAGGAGAATAAAATGACAGATTGGAAACAAATTTACAAAGAAAGAACAATGTCTGCGGACGAGGCGGTAAAATTCGTTAAGTCCGGAGAAAGATGGGCAACCACCCACGCAACCGCAGAGTCCTGGGTACTTACGGAAGCCCTCTGCAAGAGAGCCATGGAGCTTGAAAACGTTCAGCTCTGGCAGGGACTGAACTGGGGAACGGCGCAGTACTGCGAACCTCAGTATCACGGGCACCTGGACGTAGACACGATTTTCTGCGGCGTAGCTACCAGACAGGCGGTAAACGAAAAGAGAGGGAATTACGGTCCGATGCACGTTTCGATGATCGACAGAGCCTTCGCTTCCACGGTTCCTGTCGACGGGCTTCTGGCTCACGTGACTCCGCCGGACGAAAACGGCTACTGTAACCTTGGTGTTTCGGTAGACTTCGGAGCTTCCGCCATCGCCCACGGCAAGAAGATTATCGCACAGGTGAATCCTTCCATGCCATGGGTATTCGGACAGCACAATACCATTCATGTATCCGACATTCAGGCATTCGTAATCGAAGACACACCGCTTCTTAACATCCCGCCGATTGACGATACGGACCCGCTTTCCACCAAGATCGGCGAAAACATCGCAGACCTCATCGAAGACGGTTCCTGTCTCCAGATGGGACAGGGCAAGGTGCCTAACGCGATCCTCAAGTGCTTGGGCGACAAGAAGGATCTGGGCGTTCACACCGAAGTTTTCTCGGACAACCTGCTTCCGCTCATCGAAAAAGGCGTGGTAAACTGCAAGGCGAAGAACATCGATAACGGCAAGATTACTGCAATGTTCATTCAGGGATCCCACGACCTTTACAAATTCGTAGACAGAAACCCGATGATCAATATCGCACCGGGCTGGTACACCAACAATCCGGGAATCATCGCAAAGAACGACAAGGTTTGCGCAATCAACGCCTGCATCGAAATCGACCTTACGGGTCAGGTAAACTGCGAGTGGATGAACGGCAAGGTATTCTCCGGCATCGGCGGACAGGTGGACTTCTTGAGAGGTGCGGCATATTCCAAGGGCGGCAAGCCAATCCTTTGTCTCCCGTCCACCGCAAGACACGGCGCAGTTTCCAGAATCGTACCGACCCTGGCGCCGGGAACTCCGGTTTCCACACCGAGATGTGACGTGCACTGGGTAGTAACCGAATACGGCGCAGTGAACCTCTTCGGCAAGAGCCTTGCTCAGAGAGGAGACGCCCTTATCGAGATCGCACACCCTGACTTCAGAGACAAGCTTCAGGACGACTGGGACGAAATCTGGAGAAAGATGGGCAGCAAGTAAGCTAGACTGGCTAGACTAAATCAGGTAAGTAGAATCGGTGCTTTCTCGAGGCATTGCAAATATGAAGGAGGGCCGATTCATTTACACATAAATTATAAGTTTCATCATTTTAATTTTAATGGAGGAGAAAAATGAAAAAAGTATTAGCGGTATTATTATGCGTAGCTATGGTATTTGCTATGACAGCATGCGGCGGCGGCAGCAGCGACGCAGAGGGTGATGTTTACAAGATCTCTTATGCAGGAACAGTTGCTGACACCACATCCATGATGATTCGTATGAACGAAGCAGCAGAAAAAATGAACGAACTGTCCGATGGCAGACTTGTTATGACGGTTTATCCGAACAACCAGTTAGGGGACTCCGTTTCCAACTTCCAGCAGATGCAGGAAAACGGCAGTGTACAGATGGGAGAACTCAGTGCAGCGGCATTAGCAAGCTTCACGAACCTCTTCACTCCGTATTCCCTCCCGTTCCTCTTCGAGAGCCAGGAGCAGGCATTCAACTATTTCGATAACTCTGAGCAGGCCAAGGCGCTGGAGGAACAGTTCTTAGAAGACACAGGCGTTAGAATTCTCGGATATTACGACAACGACGAAAGAGCTCTTACTAACTCCAAGCATGCCGTAACGAAGCCTTCCGATATGAAGGGACTCAAGATTCGTGCAATGCAGTCCGATGTTTATATCAAGACCTTCGAAGCACTGGGAGCGTCCCCGATTTCCATGTCCTTCGCGGAAGTATTCACAGGACTTCAGCAGGGTAATATCGACGGACAGGACAACGGTACTGCACTTACAGTAACCTCAAAGTTTCACGAGGTTCAAAAATACTATACTGACCTTCACCACGTATACGACATCGCTCCGATCCTGGTAAGCGAAGAGTTCTATCAGTCCCTTCCGGATGATCTCAAGACAATCCTTACGGACTGCATCGCGGAGGCTATTGCAAACGAAAGAGCAGACTATGTGGTAAACGGTGAATCTGAGGAAGAAGAAATCGGTAAGTACTGCGAGATCACTCACCTTACCGACGATCAGAGAGCTGCGTTCAAGGAAGCTTGCCAGCCGGTATATGACTGGTACAAGACGGCTTACACCGACATCGACCTGGATGCTATCCAGACCGAAATCGCAAAATACTAAAAAGGTATTACAGAAAATTTAAAAGAGACCTAAACTAATTTTAATAAGTGTTAAATTTGTGGGAGTCGCTTCTCAGCAAGCGACTTCCGCAAGAGCTAAGGAGAAGACGTATGAAATTGATTCACTGGTTAGATAAATATTTTGAAGAAGGTTTATCCGCCATCCTCTTAGCCGCGATGTCAATCGTTATATTGCTTCAGATCATCCTGAAGTGGTTCCACATGCCACTCTCATGGTCCGAGGAAATGGCAAGATATATGTTCATTTGGCTGATCTATATTTCCTCTGCTTACGCGGTTAAGAAAAGAACTCATATTAAGGTGGAAATCATCTCACTGTTATTAAAGGAAAAGGGCAATTTTGTTTTGGATGTAATTGCAGACCTTGCGTTCCTGGTATTCGCCACGGTTATCGCTTACTTCGGATGGATTGCAACCTACAAGATCGCCTTCGTAAATGTGCAGTATTCGCCGTCCATGCACATTAACATGGGCATAGCATATATGTCCTTCGCCCTCGGCTGCACGCTGATGGCAATCAGACTGATTCAGGATTTGATCCTGAGAAGCAAAGAATACAAGGCGGCGCAGAAAAAGGAGGTGCAGTAAATGTCAGGATTATTGATTTTCGCGATATTCTTCGTATTTGTTTTCCTGAGCGTTCCAATCGGTATCTCCCTTGGACTTGCAGTTGTCCTTTACTCGGCATTCACAGGAAATATTAACTTCAACTATATAGCAACGGGTATGTTCACCTCCTGTGACTCATTCCCGCTGATGGCCATTCCCTTCTTCGTACTCAGCGGCGCGCTAATGGAAGGCGGCGGACTTTCCAAGAGACTGGTAGGCTTCTTCGACACCCTGGTGGGTCACTTCACCGGCGGTCTTGCGGTAGTAACCGTCGTATCCTGTATGTTCTTCGGCGCGATTTCCGGTTCGGCTCCTGCCACGGTAGCTGCCATCGGTACCATCATGGTTCCGTCCATGATCGAAATGGGTTACGAAAAGAGATGGTCCATGGCTCTCGTAGCTGCATCCGGCTGTCTGGGAACCATCATCCCACCAAGTATCCCAATGGTAATGTACGGCGTATCCACCGGAGCCTCCATCAGCACCATGTTCATGGCAGGCTTCATGCCCGGCATCATCTGCGGCTTGACCCTGATCGTTATCGCAATTCGTTACTGCAAGAAGAATGGCTACCACGGCAATGGCCTGCAATTCTCCGGCAAGAGAGTTTGGGAAGCATTCAAAGAAGCTATCTGGGCATTGCTGGTTCCGGTTATCATCCTGGGAGGTATCTACGGCGGTTTCTTCACACCAACGGAAGCTGCGGTTATCGCGGTATTCTACGGATTGCTGGTAGGACTGTTTATTTACAAAGAGCTTGACCTGAAAAAGATTTATATCAAGCTTGCGGAATCCGCAAACACCTCCGGTACGATTCTTATCATCGTAGGTACCGGTACAATCCTGGGTCGTGTACTTACCATCGAGCAGGTTCCGCAGATGGTTGCAAAGGGATTGCTGGGCGTAACCGATAACTGGATCATCATGATGCTTCTGATGAACCTCTTGCTTCTGGTTGTTGGTTGCCTCATGGAAACAACTTCGGCTATCCTTATCCTGTCGCCGAT
>CAVHEY010000036.1:6838-11251 GCA_963635155.1 Bacteroides stercoris | reverse complement strand
AAAGTCCCCCGGTCTGCACGAAACTTTTCAGGTTAAATGCAATCAGTGCAGATGCAACCGTCAGGCTCACAAACATGATGATTTCGCTCTTTGCTTTGCTTTTGCTGTCAGACTTCATTTTCTTCTGTCCTTTCCCCAATAAATTTTCTCTTATCCCGGGCGCCTTGCGACCTTACTTCTCTTGCCCCTCTTGCTGCGGAAGTTTGCAAACGTCGATCCACGCCCGGGCTTTGGAATAGCGAAACAGCTCGTCCATGTTAAATTCAATGGCGCTGTTTGCGCTTCCGCAAGCCGGAAAAACCGTGTCAAAGCGTTTCATGGACTCGTCGCAGTACACTCTCACCTTTGGATTTTCAATGGCGAAGGCGCATACCCCGCCGATGGCGTGTCCCGTGTATTCCACCACTTCCTCCGGGGAAAGCATCTTTGCCTTAAAGCCGAAGGTATCCTTGAACTTCCGGTTATCGATTCGGGTATCTCCCGCGGTCTGAATAAGAATACAGCCCTCATCGCCGTCCTTGAAGGAAAGGGTCTTGCAGATCCTCGCTCCCTCGACACCCACCGCCTGTGCCGCAAGCTCCACGGTGGCGCTGGAAACCTCAAATTCCATAATTTTATCTTCTATTCCGTATTGTTTAAAATATTCTCTTACCTTGTCGATTGCCATGTTAATTTCTCTCCTTTATTCATGGAAAGATTTTAACACAGTCGGGTTTTTTAGTCAAATTTTCTCCCGTCGGAAGCCTTAAAATTTCCCCGAGGAAATTTCCCGAAATTTTCCCGAATTTTTTCCCTTAGATCGTCTAAAAAAGGTTGAGTAACAGCAGCATCACCAGTCCCGGTATCCCCAGCACCCCTGCGGTCAGCGCAGTCACCGGATTCAGGGGAATGAAAAGCCCCGCCCCTGCGAACAGGGCGTTTATCAGCACGATGCAAAAGCCCGCAATCAGGCTGCCGGCTATAAGTTTCAAAATTATCTTGATGGGCAATAAAAACATCTTGCCTACAATAAAAATCATGATTATCGCTCCCGCGTATGTGAGCAAAACTCCGATTTGCAGTCCCATGAAGCGCTCCTTTCCTTCGGGCTGTCCTTGGTCCTTTCCGACCGGGATTTACCCTCTCTGTTCAATAAAATATGCGACTATGGAATAAAATAGAATAAAATCCCCTATACTAGTAATAAATATCTCATAAAGTAACTAACTCAGAAAGGTGATGGCTATGATGTTAAAGATTCCGGAAACCCTGCATTCCGCCCTACAGGCTGCTCCTCGCTACCCTCGGCGGCGCTGCGAAGATGAAATGCTGTACACATCAATAAAAAACGCCCGCTGCGAGCTGGACGCCGCAGTGGACATTTTCAATGAACTTACCGATAATGCAGCCGTTGATTACGCCGCATACAATATCCTTGCCGCAAGGGCGAAGTACTCCTACCTCTTGCAGCTTGCAAAGGCAAAAAACCTGTCCCTCTAAAGCTCCCTGCGACCCTCCATGGCTTTTAACAGGGTGACCTCGTCTGCATATTCCAGGTCGCCCCCTACAGGGATTCCGTGGGCAATTCGGCTGACCTTGATTCCGCTGGGTTTCACAAGCCGTGCAATATACATTGCCGTGGCTTCCCCCTCTATGTTGGGGTTTGTGGCGATAATCAGTTCCTTCACGTCGTTTGTCTGAAGCCTTTTGAGGAGGGACATCAGGTTAATGTCCTCCGGTCCGATTCCCTCCATGGGGGAAATTACGCCGTTTAAAACGTGATACAGACCGTTATACTCCCTGATGCGTTCCATCGCCATGACGTCTTTCGGGCTTTCCACCACGCAGATCGTGTCCGAATTTCTGGCAGAATCGCTGCAAATGGCACAGGGATCGTTATCCGTAAGGTTGCCGCATACGGAGCAATATTTCATTTCTTTCTTCGCCGTAAGAATTGCATTTGCCAGCTGCTCCGCCTCCTTGTCCTCCAGGGAGAGGATATAAAAGGAAAGCCGCTGCGCCGTCTTGCTGCCGATTCCGGGAAGCTTTGACATTTCGTTGATCAGTCTGGCTAATGGTTTGGGATATTGTCTCATTTCTATAACCCCGGTATTCCAAGTCCGCCTGTGAGCTTGCCCATTTCGCTGTTTGAGATTTCGTCAATCTGGCGCAGCCCTTCGTTAACTGCGACGATAATCAGATCCTGTAGCATCTCCGGGTCCTCCGGGTCGATGACCTCCGGTTTGATTTCCAGCTTTACAATTTCTTTTTTGCCGTTTACCACCGCCGTTACTGCGCCGCCTCCTGCGGTTGTGGTAACTTCCTTTTCTTCGATTTCAGCCTGAATCGCCTCCATCTGTCTTTGCATCGCCTGCATCTGCTGGAGCTGCTTCTGCATTCCTCCGCCCATGCCGCCCATTCCCTGCTTTGACGGCTTCTTTCCGGCTCTCATTCCTTTTCCCATTTATCTTTCCTCCGTTTTCTGTTTCTTTAATCTGTTTTTTAATCTATTTCTACTTCTATGCCTAAGATCTCGCTGGCTCTTTTGGCAAGTTCCCTATCGTCTTCTTTTGTCGATTCCTTGTCTGCGCCGGATTCCTGATGGTTTCCAAGCTCGGATTCCATGCAGCATACCATCTGTAGCCTGTGTCCCAGCTTGTCCGCCATGATATTTTCAATCAAATCCCGCATCTGCTCGGTATAGCGTTTCGTAAAATCGTTATTGGCAAGCACGGTAAAGTTCTTTTCCCCCAGATGATAGAGTCTCGTTCCTTTTCTTATCAAATTGAAGCTTCCCGCTTCATCTTCTCCCTCTTCAAAGACCTGACGCCAAAGGATTTCGTTTTCTTTGTTTTCCTCTGTCCCAATGACCGTTGGCTGTGGATTTGCCCTCGGCTCCGCCGCCGCAAAAGCAGGTTTTTCTCCTGTCGGAATCGGCTGTCTTTCCGATTTTTCCGGCGTTTTCGGTTCTATCGCCGCGTATCTTGTGACCTGGGCTGCGGGTCTTGCCTGCGTTCTCCGCAGCTCTGCCGGAGCCCCTGTCTCGGAAAGCCCCGAAGCGATGTTTACAAGGGCAAGTTCCAGCAGAATTCTCGGCTGGGTAGACCATCTCGCCTCGTTTATCGCCTTGGAAAGCTTCAAAATCGCGTCGTTTATCTCCTCCATGGAAATGTGATCGCTCTGGCTCTTGATTTTCTGAATATTTTCCGCAGACAGATTCAGAAGGTCCTCCGGATTTTTCACAAACTTTGCAATCATCAGGTTCCGATAATACGCCGTCCAGTCCCGCATGAGGCTCCTGACGTCTTTTCCGTCCGCCAAAGCGGTGTCGAGAAGAAACAGTGCCTCCGAAACATTTCTGAGAGAAACCTTCTCGGTAAGCTCGATAAAAAAGTCCTCCCCCGCCGTTCCGATATATTCCAGAACGTCCTCCCGGGATATGTTCTTTTCGCCGGAGGCCAATACCTGATCCAGTATGCTGAGTCCGTCCCGCACCGAGCCGTCCGCGCAGTTTGCCACAAGCCGCAGGGCACTCTCTGAAATTTCAACGCCTCTGTCGTCGCAAATCCGCTTCATGCCGCCCATGATGAGATTGAGGGGCACCCGCTTAAAGTCAAATTTCAGGCACCGGGAAAGGATCGTTGCAGGCAGTTTCTGGGGTTCCGTAGTGGCTAAGATAAACATTACGTTTTCCGGCGGTTCTTCAAGGGTCTTTAGCAGTGCGTTGAAGGCTCCCGTGGAAAGCATATGTACCTCGTCGATGATGTATACCTTTCTGCGACCCACTGCCGGAGGATATTTGACGCTTTCTCTGAGTTCTCGTATATTTTCCACGCCGTTGTTTGAGGCTGCGTCGATTTCGATTACGTCCATGAAATTGCCCCGGCTGATGGCCTTGCAGTTTGCACACTGACCGCAGGGTCTTCCCTCGATGTCGGGAGCCGCGCAGTTTACGCCCTTTGCAAGAATTCTCGCCATGGTGGTTTTGCCCGTTCCCCGGGTACCGCAAAATAGGTAAGCGTGTCCCACCGTATCCGATGCAATCTGATGCTTCAAAATTTTCACAACGTGTTCCTGACCCAAAATTTCGTCGAAAACCTCGGGTCTTTCGGCTCTGTAAAGCGCAGTATACATAATTTCCTCCCACTATCGAAAAAATTGCCCTTAAAGAGCCGCGCGAGGCGTTGGAGAAGGCTAATCTGCGGCACATAAGAACTTCCGCTTATTGCTGCTTCCTTCCGGACCTGACAAGGTTCACGGCATCCCATTGCGCAGGACCCAAACCATGCCGGGCGAAGCTCTTTAAAGGCAATTCATTCTTTAGGTATTGTAGCACAAAACGCGCCGCAGGTCAATAGTCGGAATTGCACCAAGGGCGTTGCGGGTATGCCAGCAGGGCTTCCAGCTCCGGAAGCTTCGCCGGATCGCTGATTT
>CAVHEY010000036.1:0-5950 GCA_963635155.1 Bacteroides stercoris | reverse complement strand
CAAACTCCCGTATCATGGCAAGGGCAACTCCCTGTTTTTTGTACAGCGGGTGAACCCCCAGCGCCATCAGCCCCAGCGCCGGCTGCATTTTGCCGAAAACATTTAGAGAAAAATGTACGACCTTCATAATCGCAATGACCTTATCGCCCTCGAACATTCCCATATGGATCACTTCCTTGTTCTCGCTGATTTCCATTGTCGCTTTTTTTCTGTATTTTTCCCGACATTCCTCGTCAAGCTCCTTGTAGGCCGGGTAGGCGTTCAGATAAACCTCCAGATAGCCCTCCACATCTGAAAGGGCAAGGCGTCTGATGGTTCTGTTTTTCTTTCCACCTGTTTTTTCGTTCATTTTGCACCTCCGCAAAAGTTTTTTACGTCCTTTTCCTAAATCTTTATCTAATTTCTAAATCTTTTTCCAATCCTTAGATCCTTTTCCGATTAAGCCTTGAGCCAGTCCATGATTGTGTTCTCGTCGATTATTTCAATCCCCAGCTCCCGGGCTTTTTTGTTTTTCCCCGAGGTGGAGGTAATGTCGTTGTTTATCAGATAAGAAGTCTTCGCGCTGACCGAGCCTGCCACCTTGCCTCCGGCTCTCTCGATTTCTGCCTTGAGGGCTTCCCGGTTTTCGTAATGGGCAAGGGAGCCTGTGATTACAAAGGTTTTCCCTGCCAGCGCCGTTCCCGCCGCCTCGAAGCTCTCGTCAAGGCGCACCTCTTTTAAGAGGTCCCTCACCATTTTTTTCTTGTCTTCCTTAGCGAAAAATGCAAGGAAAGCCTCCGCCATGATTTCCCCGATTCCGTCAATGGAAAGCAGTTCTTCTTTTGTCAAGGTCTCCAGCCGTTCCCATTTGTTTTCGCAAAACCTTGCGATCAAACGGGCGTTTGCCGTGCCGATGTTCGGTATGCCCAGACTGTAAAGGAAACGGGCAAGGTCTGTGTTTCTCGCGTTTTCCACGGATTTTTTCAGGTTTTCAAAGGATTTCTCGCCGAAACCCTCCATTTCTATGATTTCTGCTTTATATTTTTCCACATGGAAAATATCCGAAAGTTCCTTTATAAAGCCCCGGGCGATGAGCTTTTCGATGGTCATTTCCGAAAGCCCCTCGATATTCATGGCATCTCTGGACACAAAATGGGTAAAGCTCTTGATCTGCTTTGCAAGACATTCCGGATTCGGGCATACAAGGGTCTCCACGCCGTTATCCGCCTTTATCTGCGTAAGGGCGCCGCATACCGGACAGTTCTTCGGAATTTCAATATTGTTTGAGCCGGTGAGGTCCTCGGCAATCTGGGGGATAATCATGTTCGCCTTGTAGACCGTGATTCTGTCCCCGAGTCCAAGCCCCAGCTCCCGCATGACGCTGATATTGTGTACCGACGCGCGGCTTACCGTGGTTCCTTCCAGCTCCACAGGTTCGAAGATTGCCACCGGATTGATCAGTCCCGTTCTGGAAGCGCTCCACTCGATTTCGGTGAGGGTGGTTTCCCTGATTTCGTCCTGCCATTTGAAGGCGATGGAATCCCGTGGGAATTTCGCCGTTTCGCCCAGGGAGCGTCCATATTCTATATCGTCGTAGCTCAGCACAAGACCGTCCGAGGGAATGGGATTTTCCGCAATTTTTGCTTCGAAGTCTGCGACCGCCTTTGGCAGGGTCTCCGCCGTAACCGTCCTATGCTCCACCACCTGAAAGCCCCGCCGGCAAAGCCAGTCAAACTGCTCGCTTCGGGTGGTAAACGCTATGTTTTCCGCCGATACCAGGGCAAAGGCGAAAAACTGCACATGCCTCTTTGCGGTAATTTCGTTGCTAAGCTGACGTACCGAACCTGCGCAGAGGTTCCTCGGATTCTTGTATTTTGCCCCTTCGTCGGTGATTTCCTCATTTATCTTCTCGAAGTCTGCATAGGAAATGACCGCCTCGCCTCTGATGATGAGCTGTCCCTTGAAATCTATGGTCAGCGGCATGTTCTCGAAAGTCCTGGCGTTTGCCGTGATCACTTCGCCGATTTCCCCGTTCCCCCGGGTTACAGCCTTTACAAGTTTTCCCTTTTCGTATGTCAATACAACGGTTAAACCGTCTAATTTCCACGAAAGCACCCCTTCCCGACTGTTAAGCCATGAGGCAAGCTGGGAAACATCTTTGGTCTTGTCCAGGGAAAGCATTTTCTTCGGGTGTTTTTCCTTGGGAAGCTCGGAAAGGACTTCATATCCCACGCGAATCGTCGGGCTGCCGGAGAGGGTGATTCCGGTCTTTTTTTCCAGTTCCGTCAGCTCGTCGTAAAGCCTGTCATACTCGTAGTTTGACATGATTTCTCTGCTTTCCTGATAATATGCTTTCGCCGCTTCGTTCAGCAGCCCAATGAGTTCTTTCATTCTTTCCATTTATGCCTCTCCCTTGTTTCTTCCTGCTTCTATATTTTTTTCAAAGGGGCGATGCCCTTCGCCATTTTTTTGCGGCCTGCGTCGTCGAAAATAATCGTGAGGGTTTTGTCGTCGGTTTCGATGACCATGCCCTTTCCGAATTTTCCGTGGAAAACCCGATCGCCCACCGCGAAGCTTTGTCCCCCCGCGCCTCTTGCGGTTTCCTTCGCCGCTTTTTTTGCGTATTTTAGAGGATCGTAGAACTTGCTGTTCTCCCGGGCTGCGCCGCCACCGCCAAAGGGTGAGAACGCCGCCGCCCCGAAGCCGTCGAAGCTTCCGGTGCCCACACCGACCCTGTTTTGAGTTCTTCTTCCCGCGACGAAAACCGTGTCTCCGGCTTCGTCCAGCAGCGATTTGTCAATTTCTCTGAGGAAGACGGATTCCCGGGTGTAATCGCCGTGTCCGTACATGACTCTGTACGCTGCGCCGGTGAGGAAAAGCCTTTCTTCGGCTCGTGTCATGCCCACATAGCAAAGCCTCCGCTCTTCTTCCATGGCGGCTTCGGAGTCCATCGCCCTGTGACCCGGAAAAAGCCCGTCTTCCAGTCCCGGCAGGAACACCACCGGAAATTCCAAGCCCTTGGCACTGTGCATGGTCATCAGCGTGACCTTTCCTGCCGCCTCGTCGTATTTGTCCGCGTCGCTGTCGGTGGCAACCTTTTCGAGAAATTCTTCGAGACCGGCAGCTTCGCCGGATTTTGCCTTTTCCTCCTCATAATCGTAAATAAACGATTTGAAATCCATCAGGTTTTCGATTCTGCTCTCCGCCTCTTGGGTTTTCTCATCTTCCAGTGCCTTCATGTAGCCCGTCCGCACCAGTAAATTGTCGTATATATCCGAAACTCTGAGGTTCTCTTTTTCCTGCCTGCAAAGCAAAAGTACCTCCATCATCTTCCGTACCGGTTCTTCCGCCCTTGAGGGCAGGCTGCGCAGGACTTCGCCGTCGGTGAGGGTTTCAAACAGGGATTCGCCTCTTACCCGGGCTAATGCCTCCAGCTTTCCTAATGTCGTCGCTCCGATTCCCCGTTTCGGCTCGTTAATTATGCGTTTCAGCGCAAGGTCGTCCGCAGGGTTTGCCACCAGCCGCATATAGCAGATCATGTCCTTGGTTTCCTTGCGATCGTAGAAGCTGAAGCCCGACAAAATCTGATAGGGGATTTCCCGTCTTTTCAGGGCGTCCTCGAAGAGTCTTGACTGGGCATTGGTTCGGTAAAGAATGGCAAAGTCGTCGTAGGTACGGTTTTTGCCTTTCAAAAGGTCGATTTCCTGGGCTATGTAATGGGCTTCTTCCTTGTCGCTGTCGCATCGCCGATATACGATTTTCTCTCCCGCTTCCTTTGAAGTCCAGAGTTTCTTTTGTTTTCTGCCCCGGTTGTTCTTGATGACGGAATGGGCTGCCGCCAAGATGTTGCCGTAGGAGCGATAGTTTTGTTCCAACTTGATGACCTTTGCGTCGGGAAAATCCTTTTCGAAGTCCAAAATATTCTGAATGTCCGCCCCGCGCCACTGGTAAATGCACTGGTCGTCGTCACCCACCACGCAGAGGTTTCTGTGGGCGTTTGCCAGCAGGCGAATGATTTCGTATTGCAAGTGGTTTGTGTCCTGATACTCGTCCACCATGATGTAGCGAAAGCGGGACTGATAGCCTGCCAAAACCTCCGGGCTTTTTTTCAGCACATGGAATGCGTTCAAGAGCAGATCGTCAAAGTCCATGGCGTTGTTCTTTCGAAGCTCCCGTTGGTAGGCGCTGTACACGTTGTAAATTACCTTGTTCTTGAACTCTCCCCCGTTGATATCCAGATATTCTTCCGGTGAAATGTCGGCTTCCTTTTGTTTGCTGATAACCGAAGAAAGGTAGACCTGGGGAAAGGTTTTCGCATCAATATTCTGCTCTTTCATGATGTTTTTTATCAGGGTTTTCTGATCCACGGTGTCATAGACCACGAAATTCTTTTCGTAGCCGACAATATCCGCGTGTCCCCGCAAAATTCTAAGGCTCATGGCGTGGAAGGTCAGGATCCACATACCGGGGCAGCGCCCCACCAGTTTTTCCACCCGCTGGCGCATCTCCCCCGCCGCCTTGTTGGTGAAGGTCACCGCAAGGATCTCGTAGGGGCTTACGCCGCCGTTTTCCAGCAAATAGGCGATTCTATGGGTCATGGTGGCGGTCTTGCCGCTGCCGGCTCCTGCCAGTATGAGCAGCGGTCCTTCCATATGCTGCGCCGCCTCCCGCTGCTGCGGGTTTAAGTGTTCTAAATTCATGTTCTGTTCTCCTCGTATGATAAGTCTGTAAGGGTCCCCGAAGGCTTATCTGTGTGTTTCTAAAAAATCCAGTATCTCGGGACCGACGATTTCCGGTGCTTTAAGATAGCTTTGGGCATGGTTTGCGCCCTCGATCAGGAGCAGGCGCTTGTGGCCGGGACCGGCTGCGGCGGCTTCGTAATTTTTTTCGCTCATCCATGGGTAGACGAAGCCGTCCGCCTTGCCGTGCAGGAACAGGATCGGCAAGGCACGTTCAGCCAGCACCGGCACGGTGCTGCGGCTGAACGTGCAGCCGGTCTTTCTGCGAAATTCTCCGTCCACCAGGTTATACAGCGGGAACGCCGGAAGATGCAAAACCTTTCTTATCATGTGCTTTACAATCTCCTCCGCGCTGGTAAATCCGCAGTCAGCGACGATCGCCTTTACACGATTTGAGATTTCTTCTCCTGCCGCCAGCATAACCGCCGTAGCTCCCATGGACACGCCGTATAGATAAAAGGGCACTTCCGAATCGTATTTTTCTTCGAGGAATTTGCTCCACGCCGCGATATCCTTTGCTTCGCTCTGCCCGAAACAGATAGATTTGCCCTCGCTTTTTCCCTGGGTCCTATGGTCTACAAAGAGCAGGTCGTAGCCATTTTCAAGAAGTTCCTCCGCAATTCCGCAGAAGTCTCTGTAAACGGAACAGCGATAGCCGGGAGAAAGTATGACGACTCCCGCAGGACGCATTGCTTTGTCCATCGAAGAGCTTGTGCCCTTATCTTCGGCAAAAGTCTCCGCAGTTTCGTGGCGCGAAAGTTTTGCGTGCAGCATAAGCCCGTCGAAGCTCCTAAGCCACAGTTCTTCCCCCGGAAGGTTGCGCAATCGCTTCGCGCTTTCGTCGATTTGGGCATCATAGCTGTCCCAGCCTGCTCTCACCTCCGGGTCCGAACTTGCAATCTTATCA
Organism: Bacteroides stercoris; assembly: GCA_963635155.1. Lineage (GTDB taxonomy): Bacteria > Bacillota > Clostridia > Peptostreptococcales > Anaerovoracaceae > CAG-238. Next base: position 325 of record CAVHEY010000036.1, on the reverse strand, counting down.
AACCCTGCGTCTTTATCGATTCCCAGTCTCACCGCGTAGCGCACAGTCAGCATAACCGCTGTGGCAAGGGCGGCGGAGGTTCCTAAAACAATCGTCCCTGTCTTCATACCTTGCCCTCTAATCCCTGCTTTTATTTGCTTTCTAGTATACCATAAAACGCGCCCCCTTGGAATCCTCTTCGCCTTTTTTGCCCACATTTCATTCGCAAAAAAAGACTGCCCCTGCAAGCGGTTTTCCGCATGCTGAGCAGCCTTTTCGTTCAGCTTATAGTTTTTCTATACTAATTCTAAGAAAACAACTTCAGCGCAGTCGCCCTGACGAGGTC
>CAVHEY010000035.1:8522-11357 GCA_963635155.1 Bacteroides stercoris | reverse complement strand
AAAACCGTGATATTTTCTTTACTTTAAGGGTAATAAGAGTTATAATGAAAAGGATTATCAGAGGTTACAATACTTTTAGGAGGATATATTTTAATGAAAGCAACATTTATTTCAAGAGATAAGAACGCAGTGAAGTTTACGATGGAATTTACCCCGGAGGAATTTGAGCAGGCGCAGATCAAGGTTTATCAGGACGCCAAGAATCAGTTTGAGATTCCGGGCTTCAGAAAGGGCAAGGCGCCGAGAAGCATTATCGAAAAGCACTACGGCGAGGGAATCTTCTTTGAGGACGCCATCGACGCCCTTTTCAGACAGTCCTACGGCAACGCGCTGGCTGAACTTGACCTTGAAGTTATCGACAGCCCTGCGGCAGAATTCAGCAAAATCGCAAAGGGCGAGGGTTTCACCGTTACTATCACGGTAGACTGCTTCCCAATCGTAGAAGTAAAAGACTATAAAGGTGTTGAAATAGAAAAGGTCGTTCAGGAAGTAACGGACGAAGACGTTGAAAACGAACTGAAAGCCGTTCAGAAGCGAAACGCAAGAATGCTTCTTGTGGAAAGACCCGCAAAGGAGGGCGACACGGTTCTCTTCGACTATGCAGGCTTCGTAGGCGACGAGCAATTCGAAGGCGGCACAGCAGAGAGACAGGAACTGGTTCTCGGATCGGGAATGTTCATTCCGGGCTTTGAAGAACAGCTTATCGGCGCGACTCCGGGAGAAAAGGTTGACGTAAAGGTTACCTTCCCGACAGAGTATCACGCAGAGGATCTGGCAGGCAAGGACGCCGTATTCCACTGCCTCGTTCACGAAATCAAGGAAGAACAGCTTCCGGAACTTGACGACGAATTCGCAAAGGACGTAAGCGAATACGATACATTGGAAGAATTAAAAAAGGCAAACAGGGATAGACTAGAATCATATGCCAAGTCCTCGGCAGAAAACCAGATGAAAGACGCGGCAATCGGCAAGGTGGTTGAGGCTAACGAGGTTGAAATCCCAAGAGCGATGGTAGAGGACGAAATCGACCGCATGATGAACGAACTGAATCAGCAGCTCAGATATCAGGGTATCACCATCGACAAATACCTTGAATTTACAGGAAAGAATATGGCAGATTTCAGAGAAGAAATCAGACCGGAAGCGGAAAAAGCCGTTAAGACCAGAATTATTCTCATGGGCATCGTAGAAGCAGAGAAGATCGAAGTTTCCGCAGAAGAAATGGAAAAAGAACTGGAAACGATGGCGGCTCAGTACCAGATGACGGCAGACAAGATTAAGGAAATGATAGGCGTTGAAAACCTGACCTTCCTGCAAAAGGATTTACAGGTAAAGAAAGCGATTGACTTCATCTACGACAACGCCGAGATTAAATAGTTTCAATTTGAAACGGAAAGAGGGGAAAAGATGGCTTTGGTACCATACGTAATTGAACAGACCAGCAGAGGGGAAAGATCCTACGATATTTATTCCAGACTGCTCAAGGACAGAATCATTTTCATAGGAGAGCAGATCGACGAGCATATCGCCAGCTTGGTGGTCGCGCAATTACTGTTTTTGGAGGCTGAAGATCCGGAAAAGGATATCTGCGTGTACATCAACAGTCCGGGAGGCTCCGTTACCGCGGGTATGGCGATTTACGATACCATGCAGTATATAAAGCCCGACGTTTCGACGATTTGCGTGGGAATGGCGGCAAGCATGGGGGCGTTCCTGCTTTCGTCAGGGGCGAAGGGAAAACGCTACGCCCTTCCAAACGCCGAAATCATGATTCACCAACCTTTGGGCGGCGTGAACGGTCAGGCGGAGGACATCAAGATTCATGCGGAATGGATTTTAAAAACCCGTGAAAAGCTCAACAAAATTTTGGCGAAGAATACGGGACAGCCGCTGGAAAAGCTGGAACATGACACGGACAGAGATAATTTTATGGGGGCAGAAGAGGCTTGCCAATACGGACTGATTGACAAGGTAATCGAATCCAGATAACAGGGGGAACAGAATGAGTAAATACGACGATGAAAAACAGCTGCGATGCTCCTTTTGCGGGAAGCCGCAGAATCAGGTAAACCGTCTGGTCGCAGGACCGGGGGTCTATATCTGCGACGAATGCGTCAGCGTGTGCAACGAGATTCTCAAACAGAACCTCGATGAACCGGAACGCAGAGTGCAGGGCGGTTCCTATAAACTTCCGAAACCAAAGGAAATCACCGAAATTCTTTCGGAATATGTAATCGAACAGGACGAGGCAAAAAAAGCCCTCGCCGTGGCGGTGTATAACCACTACAAGCGCATCACCAGCGCCGATAGTAAGGACGACGATGTGGAGCTGCAAAAGAGCAACATTGTAATGATAGGGCCTACGGGTTCCGGCAAGACCTTGCTCGCCCAGACCTTAGCAAAGATTTTGGACGTTCCCTTTGCCATTGCGGACGCCACCGCTCTCACAGAAGCGGGCTACGTAGGCGAGGACGTTGAAAATATCCTGCTGAAACTTCTTCAGGCGGCGGATTGGGACATGGAAAAGGCGCAAAAGGGTATTATCTACGTGGACGAAATCGACAAGATTTCCAGACGTTCGGATAATCCCTCCATTACCCGGGACGTAAGCGGAGAAGGCGTGCAGCAGGCGCTGCTGAAAATATTGGAGGGCACCGTTGCCAACGTACCGCCTCAGGGCGGGCGGAAACACCCTCACCAGGAGTTCCTGCAATTTGACACCACCAACGTGCTGTTCATATGCGGCGGGGCCTTCGACGGACTTGACAAAATCATTCAGAGGAGAATGGGGGAAAAGGTCATCGGCTTCAACTCGGAAATCAAACTGGAAAAGCC
>CAVHEY010000035.1:0-8401 GCA_963635155.1 Bacteroides stercoris | reverse complement strand
CTGGTACGGATTATCACGGAGCCGAAGAACGCGCTGCTGAAACAGTACAAAAAACTATTTAAAATAGACGGCGTGGAGCTTGAAATCCGGGAAGACGCAATCCGTGCGGTGGCGCAGAAAGCCCTCGAAAGAAAAACCGGTGCAAGAGGACTTCGGAGCATCTTGGAGGGCGTGATGACGGACATCATGTACGAAATCCCGTCCCGGGACGATGTGAAGAAGTGCATCATTACAAAAGAAACGATAACCGAGGGCGCAAAACCTGTTTTGGTAACAGAAGCGAACGGAGAAGCGGAGGCTTCGTAAATAAAGAGAACGATAGGCGGCTGCGGTCGCCTGTTTTCTATGGAGGAAACTTATGACAGAGAGAATTATAATGCCTTGCGTTCCCCTTCGGGGACTGTCGGTTTTTCCCAGAACGATTCTGCATTTTGACATAGGCAGGGAAAAATCCGTCAAAGCGTTGGAAAACGCCATGGCTACAGATAAATTGCTATTTTTGACCTCCCAAAAAGATGATAACATTCTTCTGCCAACCTCAGAGGACTATTATCACATGGGGACGGTGGTCAGAGTCAAACAGATGCTCAAAATCCAAGGCGACGCGGTTCGCGTGCTGGTGGAGGGGCAGTATCGGGCAAAAATGGAGGACATCATCAGCGAGGAACCCTTTGTTTTGTGCGAAATATCCGAGGCTGAGATTATTCAGGCAGACCCACAGGAGCCGGAAACCCAGGCGATGATGCGCTCGGTTCTGGACGCCTTCGACGAATACTTAGCCCTTCAGCCGAACATAAAGGACGAGGTTTACGATTTGATAAGCTCCATCGAGGAGCCGGACATCTTCGCGGACACCTTGGCAATGCAGCTTGACATCAAGCTTGCCCAAAAGCAGGAGATCCTTGAAACCCTGGACGTAAAGGAACGTTTGCAGCTGGTAAACCGAATCATTCTCGAAGAAAACCAGATTCTCAATCTGGAAAGAGACATCAGCGAAAAGGTTCAGGAAAGCGTAAAGCAGAACCAAAAGGAATACATCTTGCGGGAGCAGATGAAAGTCATTCAGGACGAACTTGGGTACGGCGAAGAAGCTGCCGGCGAAGCGGCAAGATGGACGGAAGAACTGGAAGCCCTGGGACTTTCCGAGCAGATCGAGGATAAGGTAAAAAAAGAAATCAGCAAATTTACCAAGATGATTCCTTCCTCTGCGGACAGCGCGGTGATCAGAAATTACGTGGAAACCATACTGGCACTGCCTTGGAAAAACTCCCAAAGGACGAATTCCGACCTGAAAAAAGCCGAGAAAATTCTGAACGAAGACCATTACGGACTGGAAAAGGTCAAGGAAAGAATCTTGGAATACTTGGCTGTGATTCACCTGAACAAAGCGATCAAGGGACCGATTATCTGCCTTGTGGGACCTCCGGGAGTAGGAAAGACCTCCATCGCCCGTTCCATTGCAAGAGCCACCGGCAGAGACTTTGTCAGAATGTCTCTCGGCGGCGTTCGGGACGAGGCGGAGATCAGAGGTCATCGGAGAACTTACATAGGGGCAATTCCGGGAAGAATCATTACCCTAATCAAGGACGCAGGCACCAACAATCCTGTTTTCCTCTTCGACGAGGTGGATAAGATCGGCGCCGATTTTAAGGGCGACCCCGCCTCGGCGCTGCTGGAAGTCTTGGATCCGGAGCAGAACAAGGAATTTACGGACCATTTCTTAGATATTCCCTTTGATTTGTCCAAGGTCATGTTCATCACCACCGCAAACAGCGTGGAGACGATTCCAAGACCGCTCCTTGACCGAATGGAAGTCATCGAGGTTTCTGGCTACACGGAAGAAGAAAAGGTGAAGATTGCCCAGCAATATCTCCTGCCGAAGCAGCTCAAGGCTCACGGTCTGAAACCCAAGAACTTCTCCATCAGCGAGAAAACCCTGCGGGATTTGATCAATTACTATACCCGGGAGTCGGGGGTAAGAAATCTGGAACGGGAAATCGGAAGCCTTTGCCGAAAGGTGGCGCGTAAGATTGTAAGCAAGAAGGGCACTTCTTTCAAGATCACGCCGGCAGGGCTTGAAAAGTACTTGGGAAAGAAGCGGTTCCATTACGATATTGCAGAGGGCGAAAGCGAAGTGGGCGTAACCACCGGCATGGCTTGGACTCAGGTGGGCGGCGATACTTTGTATATCGAAACGGCACTGGTGCCGGGAAAGGGAAAGGTGCAGCTTACCGGGCAGCTTGGAGATGTGATGCAGGAGTCCGCTCAGGCGGCGATTACCTACATACGCTCCATCGCCTCAGAATACGGAATCGAGGACTTCCACGAGAAGTACGATCTGCACGTACACGTTCCCGAAGGGGCGGTTCCAAAGGACGGACCGTCTGCGGGAGTTACCATGTTCACCTCGGTGATGTCGGCACTTACCGGAAATCCGGTGCGCAAGGACGTTGCCATGACAGGAGAAATCACCCTTAGGGGCAAGATTTTACCGGTGGGAGGAATCAAGGAAAAGGTTCTGGCAGCCCACAGAGCCGGAATCAAGACCATTCTGCTTCCTGCCGAAAACGAACCGGACATTGACGACATTCCGCAGAGCGTAAGAAAAGAACTGAATTTCGTTCTTCTCAAAAATGCGAAGGAAGCATTAAAATATGCTATGGAAAAATAGTAGGAAATGTAGTATGATGATAAAGAAAGCAGAATTAGAAACCGTAGCCGTCAAAAAGAAAGGGTATCCGGAGGACAACCTGCCGGAAATTGCTTTCGCAGGAAGATCGAATGTGGGGAAATCCTCGCTTCTGAATCTTCTCACAAACCGAAAGAATCTGGCGCGGGTATCGGGTGCCCCGGGAAAGACAAGGACGATAAATTTTTATCGGATCAACGACGCATTCAGAATCGTAGACCTTCCCGGATACGGGTACGCAAAGATTTCAAAGAGCGTATCCGAAAACTGGGGCGAAATGATGGAGGAGTATTTCCAAAACAGGCAGGGACTCAAAAAGGTCGTGCAGCTTGTGGATATCCGCCACGCGCCGTCGGCACAGGACGTTCAAATGTACGAATATCTGAGGCACTACGGTTTGGACGGCTTGGTGGTTGCCACCAAGGCGGACAAGGTTTCAAGAAACGAGATGCAAAAATGCATAAAAACCATCAGGACGGTTTTAGAGCTGGAGCCTGATGATTTGGTTATTCCTGTGAGCGCCCTGAAAAAACAGGGTCACGACAATCTCCTTGCCGAGATTGAGAAACTTGTGGAGGGATAGATGCAGTTTTTCAGTTGGACATTTATCAGAGGAAGACTCAGAGCCATAGTAAGCATGATGAAGGACAAGACGGTGCCGCTGCGAAAGAAAGCGCTGGTTGTCTTCGGGCTTATTTACCTTGTACTGCCGGTGGATCTGATACCGCCGGTGCTGTTTCCGTTCGGATTTCTGGACGATCTGGTCCTTTGGATCTGGATCATCTGGCACCTGAAGGACACGCTGGATCAGTACTGGCTCGGGGAGAAAACCGTTGATTATTCCAAGGATTTCAAGCACAAAAATATCATTGAGGGAGTAGATTTTACCGTAGAACAGGACGGAAAGGACAAAAAAGATGGAGAATAACGAAATAGGAAAGATTTTATTGACCGGTGAGGAGATCGCGCAGAGAGCGCGGGAAATCGGTGAGCAAATAGACAGGGACTACGCGGGGGAAAAGATTTACCTCATCGGAACCCTGAAAGGTGCGGTAATGTGGATGGCAGAGCTAATGAAAAACATAAAGAGCGATGTGGAAATCGATTTTATCGCAGCGTCCAGCTACGGTTCGGGGACTACAACCTCCGGCGTTGTCAAGATCAAAAAAGACTTGGACGGAGATATTTACGGGAAAAACGTCATCATCGTGGAGGATATCGTGGACACCGGAACAACGCTGAAACACCTGAAAGCCCATCTTGCGGACAGAAACCCAAAGAGCATCAAAATCTGCACGCTGCTGGATAAGCCCTCTCGCAGAGTGGTGGACCTTACGGCAGACTACATCGGCTTTTCCATCGAGAATCTTTTCGTGGTAGGCTACGGACTGGACTACGACCAAAAATACAGAAACCTGCCGTATATCAGCTGCCTTGAGGGGTAGAAAACGCGGCATAACAAAACAGTTTAATATTTTTATATAAAAGGAGATATACAAAATGGCATACGAAGTAAAAATCGGATTATCAAACAAACACCTGCATTTGAGCAAGGAACACATCGAAATTTTGTTCGGCAAGGGACACGAACTTACCCCTACAAAACCGCTGGTTCAGCCGGGTCAGTTTGCCTGTGAAGAAAAGGTAGACATCGTAGGACCGAAGAACACCCTTAAGGGCATCAGAGTTTTGGGACCTGCAAGAGCAGAAACCCAGGTAGAGCTTGCCATGACAGATGCAAGAACCATCGGAATCAAGGCTCCGGTAAGAGAATCCGGAAAACTTGAGGGCACTCCGGGCTGCAAGATTATCGGACCATGCGGTGAAATCGAAATCGACCATGGTGTCATCGTTGCGCTCAGACACGTGCACTTAAACGATGAACAGGCTGCGGAAGCAGGGGTAAAGGACGGCGAATTCGTAAGCATCAAGATCGAAGGCGAAAGAGGGCTTATCTTTGAAAACGTTCTCGTAAGAGCAGGCGCAAAGCACGAAAGAGAAGTGCATCTTGACACGGACGAAGGAAACGCGGCAGGCTGCGGTCCTGATTCGGTTTGCACGATCATAAAATAGTTTTTTCGCGTGGGGTAAAGGTCGCCGATAAGGCGGCACTTACCCCGACTTTTTAGTGGAGGATAAGTATTGATGAAACGGGGCAATCTTTTGCTTTCCATTTTGGCAGTCCTTGCGGTAACCGTTTTTCTGGTTACGCTGTCCCAAAGCTTGGTAATCCGGACGTCTGCGGCATACGGCTTTTATTTTAACGACTCCAGCGCTGTTTCAAAGCTGTACGTGAATTTTACAAACAGCGAGTTTGCGGACGAAATTGCCGGCTTCATGAACTCCTGGAAGCCGGAGGAATTCCAGATATACGAAGATACGGGATATGATTTGCAGGGGATTTTTGACGCTGACGAAAGCTACAATATGATGCAGGTCAAAAAATGGGTGGATATCAGTCTCATATTATGCATGGTAAGCGGGATTCTTACAGCTGCAATCTATTGGTACATGATAAAGGAAGACGAAAAGAAGATGCTGCGCAGGGGATTTCGATTTGCAGCCTCTTTGGGAGGGGCAATTTCCGTTGCGGAGGTCGCGGCGCTTCTGTCAAACAGAGGCAGGCATTTGATTTCCGGTGCCATGAATCTGATAAAGCTGCCGGAAGATTCCAAGCTTCTGATTGTTTTGGGACCGGAATTCATGTCCACGGCGGTAATCTTTTTGATCATCATTTCGGCGGCGGTCTTCGGCGTTGCGATTTATGCAAATTACAGATTGACAAAACCACCGAGAATTTTTTACTAAGGAGAGGGAAAAGCAATGATTTATGTGTGTTTAGCAGATGGATTTGAAGAAATAGAGGCAATTACGGTGACGGATATTCTCCGGAGAGCCGGTGCGGAGGTCAAAACCCTGTCCGTTACAGGGAGAAGGGAAGTGGAAGGTACCCACGGTATCAAAATACAGGCAGACATTCTCTTCGAGGAGGCAGATGATGAATCCTGCCAGATGATCGTTCTTCCGGGAGGAATGCCGGGGACGACGAATTTGTTGAAACATGAGGGACTTGTTCAAAAAATTCGCCAAATTTACGAAAGAGGCGAATGGGTATGCGCCATATGCGCGGCACCGATGGTGCTGGCTGCCGCAGGGGTGCTGGCGGGAAAAAAGGCGACGATTTACCCTGGCATGGAAAAGGATATCGAGGGGGCCATCTCTACGGAGGGCGCGGTTGTCCGGGACGGCAATGTGATAACTTCAAAGGCACCGGGAACTGCCATGAAGTTTGCCCTTGCCCTCGTTGAAGCGCTTTATGGCAAAGAAAAAGCAGAAAGGTTGGAAAAAGATGAGCTACGTAGTTGATTACCATATGCATTCTTACTACTCCGACGGAACCATGAGTCCGGTGGATTTGGTAAAAAAATACAAGGACGACAAATACGATATTATCTCCCTTACGGATCATGACGGGATCGATGGCTTAAAAGAGGCGTCAATCGCTGCGGAGGCTCTTGAAATAAAATTTATAACGGGAATCGAGCTTTCCACGGAGCATCGGTTTATGGGGCGCAAAGCCGCCGCAGAAAAGGCGAAGGATTCACAAGAGAATGACCCGCAGGATTCGGAAAACACCGCGGAGCTAAAGGTGGGAATCCACCTGCTTGGCTATGATTTTGACCCGGAAGATGCGGCCCTGACGGAAAAACTCAAAGAAATGAAAGCAAACCGCAGGGAAAGAAACGTAAAGCTGGTGGAAAAGCTCAAGGAGATGGGCTATGAACTCGACCTTGCGGAGCTTGAAAAACAAAGCAAGGGCGGCTATGTGGGAAAGCCCAACATAGCCAGAGTGCTTGCCGAAAAGGGATATATCCAGGACTATAACGAAGCCTTTGAAGAGGGCAAGATCCTGGAATCCTCGGAGATAAAGGGGATTCATAAGAAGAAGCTTTCCACGGAAGAGGCGATCGATCTGGTATCAAACGCCGGCGGAATGGCGGTAATCGCCCATCCGGCAAAAATTCGCGGAATGGGAGAGCGGGGAAGCGAGGTCTTTTGGGAAAACATGGAGACCCTCATCAAAGAGCTGAAAAAAGCCGGACTTAAGGGGGTCGAATGTTATCACCCGAATCACAGCGAAGAAGAGAGCTGGAGGCTTTTTAAAATCGCTTCCAAATATCATTTGCACATAACCGAAGGCTCGGACTTTCACGGAAAGGAGAGGGAAAGAAAATGAAGGTAAAATTTTGCGGGGCGTCCATGGGAGTAACAGGCTCCTGCCACATGATAGCCACGGATACGCACAAAATCCTCTTGGACTGCGGACAGTTCCAAGGCGGCAAGGAAATGGACAGAATGAACGAAGAAGCCTTTCCCTTTAACCCTGCCGAAATCGAATGCGTGATCCTAAGCCACGCCCATATCGACCACTGCGGCAGGCTCCCTTTGCTCGTAAAACGAGGCTTTAAGGGTCCGATTTATTGCACCGACGCCACCGCCGATCTTCTGGAAGTCATGCTGAAGGACAGTGCTTACATTCACGAAAAGGACGCGGAATGGCAGACCAGAAAAAATCTCAGAACCGGAAAGCCGCCGGTGGAGCCTCTTTATACCATTCAGGATTCCGAAGCGGCGCTGAGACTGGTGAAGCCGATTCTTTACGACCAGCTTGCAGAGCTTAATCCGGAGATGAAAATCGTGTTTAACGACGCAGGGCATATTCTGGGCTCTGCCATTACGGAGCTTTGGGTTACGGAGGGGGAGACGACTTCAAAAATCGTATTCTCCGGCGACCTGGGGGTGCCTGACAGACCGATTCTGCGGGATCCGGTAAAGATCAAAAAAGCGGATTTTGTCATCATGGAAACCACCTACGGAAACAGGCTCCACCCGCAAAACGCTACCAGCATCGACGAGCTTATCAAGATTACCCTAAAAACCATTAAACGGGGCGGAAGCGTGATTATCCCATCCTTTGCGGTGGGAAGGACCCAGGAGCTTATTTACCAGTTTAATATGTTCTATGAACATCATCCGGAGTATTCCGATACCCTGGGGAAAATATATGTGTACATTGACAGCCCTATGGCAACTACGGCTACGGAGGTTTTCAAGAAAAACGCGCAGGTATTCGATGACGAAACCCGGTCATATATATTAAGCGGCGACCATCCCCTTGACTTTCCGAACCTGAGATTCACAAGAAACACCGCGGATTCTCAGATGTTAAATGAGGACAAGTCCCCTAAGATCATCATTTCCGCCAGCGGAATGTGCGAGGCGGGCAGAATCCGTCACCACCTGAAGCACAACCTCTGGGACAGCAGAAACAGCATCGTTTTCGTAGGCTATCAGGCGGAGGGAACGCTAGGCAGACTGCTTGTGGAGGGCGCAAAGGAGGTCAAGCTTTTCGGGGAACCGGTTATGGTAGGCGCCGAAATCTATAATCTGGAGGGATTTTCCGGACACGCAGACCAAAAAGGCCTCCTGGACTGGCTGGGCGGTTTCCAAAAGGAGCCGAAGCATATTTTCCTCGTTCACGGCGAAACCCAGTCGAAGATTGACTTTGCCGCAAAGGTAAAGGAAGTCTTCGGATATGAACCGATCGTCGTAAACGGAAATACCGAGTACGAGCTTGAGACAGGGGAGGTACTCAGCAGGGAAGAGGTTATCAGAGAAGCGCTGGATCAGGAAGATATCGAAAAGCTCAAG
>CAVHEY010000034.1:9076-11519 GCA_963635155.1 Bacteroides stercoris | reverse complement strand
CCATGTTGTTGGAAAACAGCAAGAAAAAACAGCCAATACCCTTATTTGACAAGAACACGCATATGTTTTTGCCAAATAAGGGTAAGATACAAAAAATTTTGAAAGGAAAAGAAAAAAATGAAAACCTCAAAAACACTTAAGAAAATTTTAGCAGTATCCCTTATTCTGATCCTCGCTCTCTGCACCCTGACCGCTTGCGGCGGCAGCACAGACGAGGAGACTCAGACAGAGGAAATGACAACGCTTGTATTCGGCACCTCCGCAGACTACGCCCCGTTCGAATTCATGTATCCTGACGAAAACGGCGAAATGGTTTACGGCGGCATCGACGTTGACGTTGCGCAGTACATCGCAGATTACATGGGCGTGGAGCTCCAGACAGAAAATATGTCCTTCGACAACCTTCTTACCGCGCTGGGCAAGGGTCAGTTCGATATCGTATTAGCTGATATCGAAGCAACCGATGAAAGAAAAGAAGCGGCTGATTTCTCCGATCCGTACATGACAGAGCTTGCTCCGCAGTTCCTGGTTAAGAAAGAAAATGCTGACCAGTACAAATCCTACAGCGATTTCGAAGGCAAGACCATCGGCGCTCAGACTGCAACCACAAAATATAACATCATCAGCGAAATCAAAGATGTAGACGCAGTTGCGCTTCAGAGCGTACTGGATCTGGTAAAGGAAGTTTCCTACGGTAAGGTTGACGCTATCCTCGTAGACGGTTCCGTAGCCCAGCAGTATCAGGCAAGCAACGACGATCTCGTAGCTCTCAGCTTCGAGGAACTCGGAAACTCCGCAGAGGTTTGCGTAGCAGTTGCAAAGGGCGACCCGAAGGGACTCCTTCCTAAGATCAACGAAGCCATCGCAAAACTCACCGAGGAAAACAAGATCGAAGAATTCAAGGCAAACGCTGAAGCGAAGTCTGACATCTTAGAGGAAGTTTCCGCAGAGGAATAGGTAATAAAGATATACAAAATGTATAAAGTATGGTATACTAATCGCATGACTGTTTGCGGTTAGTATACTTGTATATACCGCATATATTAACACTGAATAAACCGAGAAAGGAATCACATCTATGTTTTGGGAATGGTGGCAGAGCGTGTTTGCAGATATGCCTGCCTATGCTTTTTTTAACTTTAAGTTTTTACCGAAATATGGTTACGCGGTGCTTCAGGGTGTGGAATACACCCTGATTCTTTCTGTCGTATCCGTATTGCTGGCGGTGCTTCCGGCGCTGCTCCTTGCGACCATGCGTCTGAGCAAGACAAGACCGATAAGGTGGCTTTCCGGCGCCTATATCGCGGCTTTTCGTTCGACGCCTATGCTGGTTCAGCTTACGATTATCTATTTCGGCGTATTTAACTACATAACGGTACCGAAGATGACCCTTTTCGGGTTCATCGACTCCACCAGATTCATACCCGGGGTTGTGGCGCTGGCGCTGAACAGCTCGGCTTACGTTGCGGAAATTTTCCGTGCGGGAATTTTGGCGGTGGACAGCGGACAGATGGAGGCAGCCCGTTCCCTTGGGCTTTCCCAGTCCCAGAGCATGAAGCTGGTTATCCTGCCTCAGGCGATAAAAAACGTGCTTCCGGCATTGGCAAACGAGGTGGTTACCATGATCAAGGAAAGCTCGGTCTGCATGTTTATCGGCATGGCGGAAATCATGTGGACGGCACAGATGATAGGCGGCTCCACCTATATTTCCGTAGGACCCTTCATGTTTGCGGCAATTATTTACTTCATCATCAACTACCCGACCACAAAGGTTATCGAGCATATCGAAAGGAGGATGCGTCGTGGAGACAAACGCTAACTGCATTATTTCCGTAAAGGATTTGGTAAAGGAATATAACGGCGGCAAGATCGTGGCGCTGAATCACTGCAATTTGGACGTACAAAGGGGCGAGGTTGTGGCAATCATCGGACCTTCGGGCTCCGGCAAATCCACCCTGCTCAGAAGCCTCAATATGCTGGAGGAACCCACTTCCGGCGAAATATATTTTGACGGTGTGAATTTGGCGTCAAAGGACGTGGACATCAATCTCCACAGACAAAAGATGGGAATGGTATTCCAACATTTCAATCTTTTCCCACACAAGACGGTAATCCAGAATATCATGATGGCGCCGGTGACCCTGAAGCTGAAAAGCGAAAGTCAGGCAAGGGATATGGCTGTGAAGCTGCTGGAGCGTGTCGGTCTGGAAGACAAAAAGGACGAGTTCCCCAATATGCTTTCCGGCGGTCAGAAGCAGCGGATTGCCATCGTAAGAGCCCTTGCCATGCAGCCCGATGTCATGCTCTTCGACGAGCCGACTTCGGCTCTTGACCCGGAGATGGTAGGAGAGGTTCTGGACGTAATGCGGGAGCTTGCCGCAGAGGGAATGACCATGATCGTCGTGACCCACGAAATGGGCTTCGCAAGAGAGGTAGCGGATCG
>CAVHEY010000034.1:0-8790 GCA_963635155.1 Bacteroides stercoris | reverse complement strand
GGGAGGCATAAATGGACAATTATTTTTTCTTACTCAGCATTGCGATTATCATGCTGTCCACAAAGATTCTCGGGGACATGACCAACAAAGTCAATATGCCGCAGGTTGTGGGAGCGCTTCTGGCAGGGATTCTGATAGGACCGTCCTGTCTGGGCATCATCGAGGAAACGGACTTTATCGCAAAGACAGCCGAAATCGGAGTCGTATTGCTGATGTTTACCGCAGGGCTTGACACGGATATGCAGCAGCTTAGGAAAAACAGCGTCGCCTGCTTTGTCATCGCGGCAATCGGCGTTATCGTACCCTTAATCGGCGGCACGGCGTGTTATTATTTTTACTTCGAAGAGGGTCTCACCGACTATGACAGCATTCTGAAAGCCGTATTTATCGGCGTTGTGCTTACCGCAACCTCCGTAAGTATTACGGTGGAAGCTCTCAGAGAAATGGGTAAGCTCGACGGCAAGGTGGGAAACGCGATTTTGGGCGCGGCGGTCATCGACGACGTTATGGGAATTGTCGTTTTGACCGTGGTAATCAGTCTCAAGGACGAAAGCGTTTCCATCGTGTGGATTCTGCTTAAAATCCTGCTCTATGGGGCGCTGATGATTATGGCGGCGTACCTTTGCAATACATTTAAGGGCATCATCGACGCGAACAAGGGAAAGCGCAGAGTTACGACCTATGTGTTGGCGGCGTGCTTTGTTATCGCCTTCGCTTCCGAAGAATTTTTCGGAATTGCGGACATCACCGGCGCGTATCTTTTGGGACTCTTCCTTTCCCAGCACGAAATAAAGCAGGAGGTTGCCAAGAAAGTTTCTTCGCCGTCCTACCTGTTCTTCTCGCCTATTTTCTTCGCCAGTGTGGGGCTAAAGGTTTCCCTTGAGGGCTTTAACAGCTCCCTCTTGACCTTTTCCATGCTGCTGCTTGGGGTTGCCATTCTCACGAAGATTATCGGCTGCGGCATCGGCGCGAAGCTATGCGGCTTCGACGGAAAAGAATCGATCCAGGTGGGTGTGGGAATGATATCCAGAGGCGAGGTGGCGCTGATTGTGGCGCAAAAGGGCTACGCCATCGGGCTGATCGACGCGGATATGTTTCCGCCGATTGTAATCGTGGTAATCGCCACGACGATAATCACCCCCATCGTTTTGAAAAAAATTATGTAAGGAAACAGGCTTTTGTTTTCTTTTGGCTCTTTCACAGAAGGCTCCACGCTTTATAACGGCGAGGGGCTTTTTCTTTTGCAGGAATCGACAAAATGTTACAAGAAATAGCAAAATTGTAACAATATAAATAGTATGATCAAAGTAGAAAGAGAGGTGATAACGTGAAAGATTGTCAACAGAAAAGAATGAAAAGCTTTCTCTTGCCGGAGCCTGTATACAGACAGGCGTATTGGGCGCTGCGGGACCTCCGTAGAATGAAAGAGGAGCTTTCGCACATGACGGAGGAAAGAGACATGATTGCCGCAGGGGAAAAAACTTTGTCGAATTTTGCTTATGGTACAGGTCTTGTCAGCGACGGAACGGGAAATAAGGCGATAAAAATTGCCCATCTTTCCTCAAGAATCGTTGCAATCGAAGCGGCTTTTGACGAGATTCCGCCGAAATACCGCGCAGGTTTGATACGCAAAAACGTTGATAATCTGGGCTATTCCCTTGATGTCCACATCAATACGTGGAAGAAATGGCAGCAGGTACTGATGTATCACGTGGCGAAGAACTTGCAAATAATTTAAAAAATTTCAAAAAAATTTCAAAATGTGCTGAAAGTTACATTCAAGTGTGGTAATGTGTTACTGTGAAATGGTGTAAAGGAGGCACGGAATGAAAAGAAAAATTGTAGGAATTGTTTTGATATGCATAGCCCTGCTGGTGCTGGGATTTTGGGAGCTTTGGGGCAGGCAGAACATCGGATACGACGAGATCCTGACCTTTAAGGAAGACGTTTCCAAAAGCAGTATCATAGGGGAAAAGATGCTCACCACAAAAAAGGTTGAAAAAGCAGCGAGCGAAGCCCTGAGACCGGGAGACGAGGCGAAGGTGATCGGTAAGGAAAGCAGGCACTACATACCGCAGGGGGAGAGCTTATATCCCGAATACTTTGCCGACAGCAGGCTGACTACCGGGGGAATTTCCGAGGGGCTGGTGCTTTCTCTGCCGGAGGACTGGCTAAAGACCTATCCGCAGACCCTCAAAAGAGGAGACGACGTAATCTTTTGTATCGGCGGTTCGATTGTGACAAAAGCGGTGGTGGCGTATGCCAGAGACGGAAACAACAACGAGGTCGTTTACGCCGAAAACGAAAGACTCACGGCGTCTGCTGCCGTAAGCGTAATCGAGGTAATCGTAAGTGAGAAGCAAGCGCTGAAGCTGTCAAACCTTGCGGCAAAGGGCAACAAGTTTGTGCTTCTCTATTCGTCGGGAGGTGATGCCTGATGAATGAGATTACGCGACCGGACAGGCTTGACTTTTGGGAAACCTGCGAGAGGGTAAAGAGCTGTCTTGACAGCCGATGGAAAGGGCTGGACGATTTTGCGAAGATGCAGATGCTGGAACGGGAAAAGGCAGCAATCCTGGGCAGCGAGGCGGATATGAACTTCTACAAAGAAGAAATCGCCGGGATAATCGCCGAGCAGGGGCTGGGGGAGGTTACTCCGCCCCGGTGGTACAGAAATCTGACGGAGGGAATTTTCGCGGAGCTTTACGGGCTTTCGGCGCTTACGCCCTGGGTCTATGACGAAACGGAGGAATATAAGCGTTCCTCTTCGGCAAAGCTAATCGGCGACAGGCTCTACTGCCTGATAGACGGGAAATCCGTCCTCCAACCCCAGCGAATCGGCAGGGAACGGCGGCAGCAGCTGAGGCGGGCGCTTTTGATGGGAAATCCCCGCCAGAGAATGGAGCAGGGCTTCCACGAACTTTATCTTTCAAACGGTATCAGGGTGACGATTTATGCCGGAGAACGGACGAAACCGGATCAGGACATCATGGTTTTCAGAAAATATCTGCTCAAAGATTTGAACTTTGAGATGCTTGCAGACTTGGGTACGATCCCAAGAGAAGCCTGCAAACTTTTCAAAACCATGGTGGACATCGGCTTCAACGTGCTGTTTGCGGGAACCGTAAGGTCCGGAAAGACGACGTTTTTGCAGACCTGGCAGCGATATGAGGCGAAGGACAAAGAGGGACTTGCCATTTCCACCGACCCGGAAACCCCTTGGGACAGGCTGATGCCGGAGACGCCCATTATGCAGCTGGTGGCAGACGGCGACGAGCTGGAAACCCTCACCAAATCCCTGCTGAGAGGGGATAACGACTATGTGATTTTGGAGGAAATGAGAGACGCCCAGAGCTTCAGGCTCGCCATGGAAATATCCGGGGTAGGCGCCGGAAGATGCAAGGCGACCATTCATTCGGGAGATATTCCGAATCTGCCCTATAAGATTGCTTCCAAAATAGCGAGTCGGTACGGCGGCGACGAACAAAGCCTGATTTTGCAAGTGTTTTGCTCCTTCCATTATATCTTTGAATTTTGCCAGCAGGAACAGGATCGGGCGGCGAAAAAACTGAAGTCCATTTCCGAACTTTGCTATGATACGGAAAACGACCGGGTAAGTATTCATACCATATGCGCCTACGACGAAAAAAGCGGGCTGTGGCGATGGAGCGAGCATATCGGAAACGATAAAGCCAAGGCGCTGACGCTTTGGCAGAAAGAGGAGGAAATCATGAGAGAAGAACTTAGGAAACTATCCGAGAAATATCCAATGAGGTCAAACAGCGTGATTTATCCGAGGTACTATCACCCGGGCATGAAAGGGAGGAAGAGGGCAAATGGTTGAAACAGCGACGTTACTATGCGCCTTCGGCGGAATTTTTACGCTTCTGGGACCATGGCTGGACGAAATGAGCAAAGGCTATGTAAAAAAGTATGAAAATATTTTGACCGAACACATCAAGACGCTGCTTCGGGTAACGCTGGGAAAGGGAAACGACTCTGCCTTTCGAATCTTCCTCTTTCTGAGCGCGTCGCCGGGGATCGTGGTATTCGCCCTGCTGAGCGGAAAAATAGCGGCACCTTTGTGCTTTGCGACGGTGAGCTTTGCCATTATGCTGCCCTACGCGATGCTTCGGGTGAAGCTGCAATTCATACGGGTGGAAAGCTCTCGAGAGGGCGAAATCCTGATTACGGAGCTTTTGGAAAATTACAAAATCCATTATTTTAATATGCAGCGAGCCATCGAAGCCAGCGCTGCTGATATGGAGGAAGCGCCGAACTGTCGGAGGCTTCTTTTTCATTTGTCAAAGGGAATAAACTCGGCGAGAAGCAACGAGGACTTAAAGCGAATTTTGGACGAATTTCGGCTTTCCATCAACACTTCCTGGTCGGGAATCCTCGCCACGAATATGTACTTTGCCCTGTCTTCCGGCATTGAAGTTACAAACGCGCTGGCAGACCTTGCAGGCTCCGTGGAAATGGCGCGAAAGATCAACGAGTACGCCCGGCGGGAAAATAACGAGGCAAAACTCATGCTGAAATACCTGGCGCCCATCTGCTACGCCCTGACCGCCATAGGAGGTATCGCCTTTTTTGACCTAAGCTGGAAGAAATTTTTTACCTACCAGTTTCAGACAACAGCGGGGCTTACCTGGTTCGTGCTTTCGGTAATTTTGTATATTTCCGGAATCATCGTTTTCGCCTATATTTCCAGAGGAAAGCTCGACGTATAGGACGCATGGAAAGGATAGGAGGTGTGGAAAAAACAGATGAAAAAGGAAATTTTGGAGCTGGAACTTTACGACAGCTGCATCACTCTCAAAAATCTCGCAATCGTGAACGGTGCAAAACCCTTTTCCGGTGAATTTTTGTATACCATGCTGATGGAAAACGCGGTGCGGCTGAAACCGATTTACAGGGAGATGCTTCTGCTGTACCGGCAGGGAAGAGATGAAGAGGCATTCGAATATTTCAGCGAAGCGGTGGGTACAAAAGCCGGAAAGACTTTTGGCGCGATTCTGATGAAACTGGAAAAGATCAATCCCGCGGAGCTGATCGAGCAAATGGAAGTGTTTCAAAATATGATGGCAGAAAAAAGAATGACACAGGCGATAAAAACGGCTCAGAGAAACAGTATCATAACCACAATCTGGTCCAGCGCCACAGTTTTTGCATTGCTCATTAATTTTGCGGTGGTGGCGGTATTTATGGATGCTCTTAACATGCTTAGAAGCGTTTTTTAAAAAATTTTAAGATTTTCAGGATTTTAGGAGGAACAGAATGAAAAATTTGATCATTATAATAGGAACAATTTTGCTGGGAGCTTTGATCGTAAACACCCTTATTTTAGGGGACGGAAATTCGTTGAAAACGGCGGCGGAGGATATTATGGACGAGGGAACCGGCGCAATTATGGATTCCATAGATTTCAGAAAGGGACAGGGAGGCGTATGAAGCAGCTGATTATCATAATCGGAACCATTTTACTGGGCTGCATCGTCTTTGACATGATGGCGGGAACCCAGGAGGGAAGCCTGCGCTGGGTCAGCGGGCAGGCAATGCGGCAAACCATGGAGGCTTACGGATGAAGGATTTTATCACTTCCATCGCTTCCATAATGCTGCTGATGATATTCGTGCTGCAATTTGCCACAAATCAGGCGGTGTACACGAAGCTGGTAGAGACCGAAAGCTGCGTGAGCCTGTTTCGCGATGCTGCGGAGGAACGGGGAGAGATCGCTTCGGCGGACATAAATACTTTGAAGCAAAAGGCGGCGTATTTCCTTGACTGCTCGCCGGAGGAAATAGGGGTGAATACCAATGCCCTTGAATCGGGAAATGCGGGGTACGACATAAGCGTGCCTTTGAAAAATGTCATCGGCGCGGCAAAATTTCTCGGAATTTCCCGGGCGGAAAACGAGGCAAGGTACCATTTTCGCGGCGTGATTCTGACCCGTGAGGAGGAAGAGGACGGGGAAAAAACCGAGGAAAAAGAGGAAAGCGGACAGGCGGAATCCGAGGAGAAGACGGAACCCGCGGAGAAAACAGAGCCTACGGAGAAAACAGAGCCTGCGGATAAAACAGAAGAAAAAACTGCGGAGGAGGCTGAAAATGAAGAACATGATAATGACCATGGGACTAACGATACTCTTTTGCGCGCTCCTGAAATTTCAGACGGAACTTAACATAATTTTAATACAAAATATGTGATTTTTTCCTTGACATTTTCGAGCTTGGTGTAGTAAAATATATGAATCGTAAGAGGGAGTAACTGGCGCGGCGACGCGTGGTATTTGCGACATCTCAACCGGTTCCGACCGGTTCGCATATATCTTAAATAGTAAGACTTTTACCGTATATACTAATATATGGTAGGAGTCTTTTTTTATGGCTTTACTACCGGAGGAGGAAAAAATGCAGTATTACTTAAAAAATGTTGACGAAACGCTGTCGGAAGTAAAATCCGGCGAAGGAGGGCTTACTTCGAAGGAGGCAGGCGAAAGACTTGCCCGGGACGGCAAAAACAAGCTGGCGGAAGCGAAAAAGGATTCGCTCCTGAAACGGTTCCTCTCCCAGATGGCAGACCCGATGATCATCGTACTCATCGCGGCGGCGGCAATATCGGGAGTGACCTCGTATTACGCGGGAGAAAATTTTGCTGATGTTATCATCATAATGGCGGTGGTAATCATCAACGCAATTCTGGGAATGTACCAGGAAAGCAAGGCGGAAAAAGCCATCGAAGCCCTGCAGGAAATGGCTGCGGCAACCAGCAAGGTTCTCAGAGACGGCAAGATTCAGGTGGTAAAGAGCGAGGATCTTGTGGCAGGAGATATCGTGATTTTGGAAGCAGGAGACGCGGTTCCTGCTGACGGCAGAATCATCGAAAGCAACAGCCTGAAGATTGAAGAGGCGGCGCTGACCGGGGAAAGCGTTCCGGTAAGCAAGATTTCGGAATCCCTGAGTCTGGGAGACGCAAAGGATATCCCGTTGGGGGACCGAAAGAACATGATTTACATGGGCAGCACCGTGGTTTACGGCAGAGGCAAGGCGGTGATCTGCGGCACCGGAATGAACACCGAAATGGGCAAAATTGCCGACGCTCTGGCACAGGCACAGGAGGGCAAAACCCCGCTGCAAATCAAACTCACCCAGCTCAGCAAAATCCTGACGATTTTGGTGCTGGCAATCTGCGTGGTCATCTTTGCGGTAAGCCTGCTAAGAACCTCCGACATAAACGCAGAAGTGATTATCAATACCTTTATGATTGCGGTAAGCCTTGCGGTTGCCGCGATTCCGGAGGGTCTGGCGGCGGTTGTCACCATCGTGCTTTCCATAGGCGTTACGAACATGAGTAAGCGAAACGCGATTATCCGAAAGCTCACAGCGGTGGAAACGTTGGGCTGCGCCCAGATCATCTGCTCAGATAAGACGGGAACCCTTACCCAGAACAAGATGACGGTGGTGGAAACCTACAGCGGCGATAAGGAGGAAAAACTTCTCGCCTCGGCGATGGCGCTTTGCTGCGACGCGAGAATCGAAAAGGGCGAGGACTCCGCCACAGGAGAGCCGACGGAGTGCGCTCTCGTAAACTATGCTCACAAAATAGGAATTGAAAAGGCAGATGTAGAAAAGGAAATGCCGAGAGTTTCGGAGGTTCCTTTTGACAGCGGCAGAAAGATGATGTCCACCCTGCACAAAAATGCGGAGGGCAAAATCATTCAATATACAAAGGGCGCTCCGGACGAAGTGCTGAAAAAATGCACGAAGATTATCCAAAACGGGGAGATTCGCGATATTACCGAGGCGGATCGGAAGGAAATCGCAGCGGCAAACAAGCAGATGGCTGACAAGGCACTCAGAGTGCTGATGGCGGCGTTTAAGACCTACGACGCGCTTCCTGCGGACATTTCCCCTGCGGGAGTGGAAAAGGAGCTTTGCTTTATCGGACTTTCGGGAATGATTGACCCGGTAAGACCGGAGGTCAAGGCGGCGATTGAAGAATGTAACGAGGCGGGGATCAGGCCTGTTATGATTACCGGCGACCACATCGACACGGCTTCGGCAATCGGTCGCGAACTTGGAATCTTAGGTGGAAACAGAAAAGCCATCACCGGGGCAATGCTCAACGAAATGAGCGACGAGGAATTCGAAAAGGAAATCGAAAACATCAGCGTTTACGCCCGGGTGCAGCCGGAACACAAGGTTCGCATCGTAAACATGTGGAAGAAAAAAGGCTATGTAACGGCAATGACCGGGGACGGCGTAAACGACGCACCCAGCATCAAGTCTGCGGACATCGGCGTGGGAATGGGTATCACGGGAACCGACGTTACCAAGAACGTTGCGGATATGGTACTTGCGGACGACAACTTTGCGACGATAGTTGGCGCAGTTGAAGAGGGCAGAAGAATCTACGACAACATCAGAAAGTCGATCCAGTTCCTCCTTGCTTCCAATATGAGTGAGGTGCTGAGTATCTTTGCGGCAACCATGCTGGGCTTCGTGATTTTGCAGCCGGTTCACCTGCTTTGGATAAACCTCATCACGGACTGCTTCCCGGCTCTTGCTCTGGGAATGGAAAGACCGGAAGAGGATATTATGAAGAGACAGCCGAGAAAGACCACCGACGGTATTTTTGCCGGAGGACTGGGCTTCGACATGATGTACCAGGGGATTGTCCTTACGGTACTCACCTTGGCGGCATATTTCATCGGACACTATATTGAAGCGGGAGTTTGGGAGATTACCACAAGCCCGGACGGAACCACCATGGCGTTCCTGACCCTTT
>CAVHEY010000033.1:9593-11680 GCA_963635155.1 Bacteroides stercoris | reverse complement strand
GCTGCTTCCACAATCGCTTCGGTTTGCATCTTCGTGATTTCCGGCATGGTAACGGGAATGTCCAAAAGCCTTATGGTAACCGGCATTTCTCCCATTGCCCGATAAAGCTTTTCAAAGCCGCTCCGCTGCTCTATCTTGAGGCTGTGGAGCATCTCCCTCCGCTTTTCCGAGTCCTCTGTCAAAAGGATTTCCTGAAGCTGCGGCAGCTTGCCGCCGGTTAAAAACATATTCTCGGTTCTGCAAAGTCCGATCCCCTCGGCGCCCAGCAAAACCGCTTCCGCCGCATCGGCTTCGCTGTCGGCATTTACCCTGATCTTCAGCTCCCGCACCTCGTCTACCCACTCCATAAGAGCCTTGTAGCTCCTTTCCAGTTGGGTTTCGGCTGCGACTGCGGCTTCGGCTTCGGGCTCGGTTTCGGCTGCCGGCTCGGCGATTGGGCTCTCAGCCAAGACACCGGCTTCTCTATCCTGCTTTGCCTTCCTTATCTCGGCAACGAGTCCCTGCATATCCTCGACGTTCTGCCGCAGGATCGCGGTTTTTCGGGAAATCAGCCCCTCGGAAACCATATCTGCCGCAATTTTGAGGGCGGCGGCGGGGGTTCGGTCCGCCGTATATGCCTGTATGATATTCAGTTTATTGTTTTCTACGGTAAATTCCACGGTCTGCACATCTTTGTGATGATGCTCCAGAATTTCGGCAATTTTCGTAAGGCTCTCATAGACTTTCGGAAAATCCTCCGAAAGCTTTGCGATATCTTTTACCCTCTCTCCCCTTTGGGCGGCTCTGCCCTGGGTTTTCACCGTAAAGCTTCCCGTTAATTTTTTTGCTCCGGTCTTGCAGTCCCGGGTCGCCGCAATGCCTACGGCGGATTCGTTGCCCAGGTTGCCAAATGCCATCGCCTGGACGCTTACCGCCACGCCCCGGGCTTCTTCGGAGCCTATCTCGTGTTTTTTAAGGTAGCCCCGGACTTCTTCGCTGTTCCAGGAAAGGAAAGCGTTTTTTACGGCGCAAAGGAGCTGCTGCCTCGCGTCCTGAGGCGCAGTTTCATTTTCTCCGCAGGCGACAATATCCCCGTACATTTCTTTAAATCTGCGATAGGTGTCCTCCGCAAACTCCCTGTTTCCCGTCAAACGGCAAAGGGACTCGAAGGTCTCGTCGTTCATGCCCACATTCAAAATGGTCTCCGCAAGCCCCGGCACAGAAACAGCCGCCCCGGTTCGCACCGAAACAAGCAGGGGATTTTCTCCTCCGCCGAAGGTCTTTCCCGTTACCGTTTCCAGCTCCGCTATTTTTTCGAATATTTCCCTTTCCAGTTCTTCGGTCAGCTTGCGACCGTTCTCGTAAAACGCTTCGCATGCCTCCGTGGTGACGGTAAATCCGAAAGGCACCGGAAGCCCGATCTGCATCAGTTCCGCAAGATTTGCCCCTTTAGTGCCAAGAAGGCTCCGCATTTCTTTGGAACCCTCGTTGAATGAATATACAAATTTCTTCATATTTCTCCGTTTCTTCGATTAGAAAGCAAGTCTTTCCTCGATATAGGCGCGAACCTCGCTTACCGGAATTCTTACCTGCTCCATGGTATCACGATCACGAATGGTAACGCAGCCGTCGGTTTCGGTGTCAAAGTCCACGCAAATGCAGAACGGCGTTCCGATTTCGTCTTCCCTTCTGTATCTCTTGCCGATGGAGCCCGCAGCGTCATAGTCAACCATGAAATACTTGGAAAGTTCTTCGTGAATCGGCTCCGCGACAGGTGCCAGCTTCTTTGCAAGAGGCAGTACCGCAGCCTTGTACGGTGCCAGCGCCGGATGGAATTTCATTACCACCCGCACATCTTCCTTGCCGTTTGCGTCGGTGAGAACCTCTTCGGTGTAAGCGTTGCAAAGGAATGCCAGCACGCTTCTTTCAACTCCCAGGGACGGCTCGATTACATACGGAATGTAATGCTCGTTCTTGTCCTGATCGAAATAGGTCATATCCTGTCCCGACGTGTTCTGGTGCTGGGTCAGGTCGTAGTCCGTACGGTCAGCAACGCCCCAAAGCTCGCCCCAGCCGAATGGGAATTTGAACTCGAAGTCCGTAGTCGC
>CAVHEY010000033.1:0-9346 GCA_963635155.1 Bacteroides stercoris | reverse complement strand
TTCTTGCGGGAAGTTCTCTGCACATTCTTGAAGTTTACGAAAATGCCCTGCGCCGTTTCCGGTCTGAGGTAAAGCTCGGACTTGGAATCCTCGGTTACTCCCTGGAAGGTTTTGAACATCAGGTTGAACTGACGAATTCCGGTAAAGTCCGTCTTTCCGCAGTCAGGGCACGGAATGTTATGCTCTGCGATGTAATTTTCCAGCTGTTCGTTGCTCCAGCCGTCAACAACGATTTCCGGCATATTGTTGGCTTTGTGGAAATCCTCGATGAGCTTGTCGGCTCTGAATCTGGATTTACAGGATTTGCAGTCTACAAGGGGATCCGAGAATCCTCCCACGTGCCCGGAGGCTACCCAAGTCTGCGGGTTCATCAGTATGGCGGCGTCGAGCCCTACATTGTACTTGGACTCCTGCACGAACTTTCTCCACCAGGCTTTTTTAATATTGTTCTTCAGCTCCGCGCCTAAAGGACCGTAATCCCAAGTATTTGCAAGACCTCCGTATATCTCGGAACCCGGATATACGAATCCTCTGTTCTTGCAAAGCGCTACCACCTTATCCATTGTTGCTTCTCTTTTTACATCGCTCATTGTGTAATCCTACCTATCTTTCTTTTGTCTTATTCTTGTATGCTTGCCGCGTCTTTTGCTTCTTCGCAAGCCTTTTCTTCTTCGGAAACCGTGGCTCCCTCGGAATCTTCTTCTAAATCGCTGTCAGCCTCGTCACAGCCCTCGGCTCCCGTGAAAGCGTCTTTTTTCGCCTTGAACTCGTAATACTTGTCCTGCGCCGCTTCCTTAACCGAGTTATATACGCCCGTACTTTTCTCAACAACCTCGTCGATGACTACGGAGCCCTTTTCCTTTACGTCACCGGCAAAATCTCCCGCTTTCTTGGTAACGTCGATGACTTTTCCGTCGGTTGTGGTAAGCTCTACGGTGCATTTGAAGCCCACCGTGGCAATCGCCGCCGCGATTACGCCCCAAGGAGCCACCAGTGCGCCCACAACGCCTACGTTTACAGGAATGTTTACAATTGCCTCGCCGTCCTTTTTAACGGAAATCTTCGAAATATTGCCTTTCTTCACCATTTCCTTGATTTTATCCATGGTTTCCGACGCAAATTCGCTTGTCTTTCCGCCCTTGCTGATATCTACCGTGTCTTCGATGGCGATGATTGCGTCTACAACGCTTCCGTCAGCGGCTTCCAGCGCTTCTTTTGCTTCTTTGTACGATACGCCTGTTCTGTCTTTGACCAATTCGATTTTTTCCAATGTAATTTCCATAAAAATACCTCCTTAAATCAACAGTTTCACAAATTCTGTGAAAAAATACTCTCACTCTTTAACTTCCCTATATCAAAATGATAAGCCAGATAGCTTTTCATTATGACGTTCAAATGCTTGAAAATGCCCTCGTCCAGGGCGATTGCCCCGAAGGCGTCAAAGGGCTGTTTTTGAAAATACTTTAATATATCTACTATACCAAAATTCACATCATAAATCAATGCCTCATTCGTGGTTGTTTGCCGAAAAGTTTTCGCGCAGTCTTCACAAATCACGCCCCCCTCTCGGACGCTGAAATGCTTTCCCCCGGCGGGCTTTCCGCAGCAGGCACATTCGCCAAGGCTCGGCATCGAGCCAAGGGCGTCCAGTACCTTGACGACATATGCCATCACCAGAGTCTCGTGTTTTTTGCTTCTTTGTTCCAGTGCCTCAAAGAACTCCTGCAAAAGCCTGAATATGGCGGGTTGGGGTAATTCTTCGGTAAGGAGCTTTTCCGTAAGCTCCAGCACGTAAGAAGCTGCCAGATATTTATCCACGTCTTCCCCTATGGCATAATAGCTCCGAATCACCTGTCCGCTGTTCAGATTATAGCTGTCCCGCGCCTTAAAAAGCTCGTATCTGCCGTAGGTGAAGGGTCTGATGGCGAGGGCGGATTTGCTCTTGCCTCCCTCGGTAGCCCCGGTTCCCACGCTGATTTTGCCGAACTTTCTGGAAAACAGCAGAATCATTCTTCTCCCCGCGGCAGTTTTGGTCTGCCGGAGAACAATCCCCTCGGTATCGGTTATCATCGATCAAGACCGTCCTTGTATCCGAAGTTGGAAAGGGCAAAGTCCGAATCCCGCCAATTTTCCTTTACCTTGACCCAAAGCTCCAAAAATACCTTTGTGCCCAGCAGGGCTTCAATTTCCAGACGGGCGCTCTTTCCTATTCCCTTTAATTTCTTGCCTTCTTTACCTATGATTATACCCTTGTGGGACTTTCTCTCACAATAAATCACCGCTCCGATCCGAGTAACATTCTTCTCCTCTTTGTAGCTTTCGATTTCCACCGCAACGCCGTGGGGAACCTCGTCTTCCAGGTAAAGCAGGGTCTTTTCCCGGATGATTTCGCTGACTATGAACCTTTCCGGGTGATCGGTGATCATGTCTTCCGGAAAATACATCGGCCCCTCTTCAAGGAAATCCTCGATCCTGGCAAGCAGTCTGTCCACATGGGTGGCCTTCAGCGCTGAAATTCCGAGAACATCCTCAAACATTCCCATGCCGCTGTATTCTTCGTAGGTTTTGCGAAATTCCTCGGGCTGCATCCTGTCGATTTTGTTTATTACTAAAATCTTAGGAGTCTTTACTTCCTTTAGCATTTCGAGGATATATCTGTCCCCGGGCCCCTTTCCCGGCGGTTCGTCCACGAGGAAAAGTATTACTTCCACTTCCTTAAATGTGTTTATGGCAGATTCTGTCATAAACTCTCCTAACTTGCTGTGGGGTTTGTGGATCCCCGGCGTGTCGATGAAGATCATCTGCACCCCTCGGTCATAATCCCCCTCCGGAATTTTCGTGTAGATCCCGCGGATCGTATTTCGGGTGGTCTGGGGCTTGTCCGTGGTGATGGCTATCTTTTCTCCCAGCACCGCGTTGAGAAGCGTTGATTTTCCTACATTCGGTCTGCCGATTATTCCAATAAATCCTGTTTTCATTAAAGTTTGAATCCCTCCGGTAAAATTTCCTCCATGGTGTAAACTCTCAGGCTTTCTTCGTCGTTTCCTGTGATGATCTTAAAGTCATCATCGCAGAACTCCCTCATGAATTGCCTGCAAATTCCGCAGGGCCACGCCTCGCCCTCCTCGCACACGATGGCGATGGCTTCAAACTCGCTTTCTCCCTCGGAAATCGCCTTGACAAAGGCGGTTCTTTCGGCGCAGATAGTCGCTCCGAAGGAAGAATTTTCCACATTACATCCGGTGTAGACTTCGCCCTCCTTTGTGAGAAGCGCCGCCCCTACTCTGAACTTGGAAAATGGAGCATATGCTCTCGGAAGCATTTCCTTTGCTTTTTTGTACAAATCCCTATACATCATATTTTATTCCTCCTCTCGCGATAATCCTATCTGCCGCATAATTTCCTCTTCGCGCCCCCGCATCTCCTGTTTTTCGGCTTCTTCCATATGGTCGTAGCCCAGCAAATGCAGCACGCTGTGAGTGAATAGATAAACCAGTTCTCTTTCAAAGGAATGTCCGTATTCCGCCGCCTGCTCTCTCGCCTTTTCTTCGCAAATCACCACGTCGCCGAGACAGATTTCTCCCACTTCCGGGATTTCTTCTTCCAGATCTTCAAACTGCGGAAAGGAAAGCACGTCCGTCGGTCTGTCCACGCCCCGATATTCCCGGTTCAGCTCGTGGATTTCGTCCATGCCCACAAAGGTCACGCTGAGCTGGCACCTTTCCTTGTCCAGTTCCTGCAAATTCTCGGATTCTATGGCATATTCCGCCGCTTCCCGCATTTTTGCCAGAAGCTCTTCCGAAACCGTATATCCTTCTTCAAAATAGATTTCCATTATTCCTGCATTTCCTCCGGATATTTCTTATAATATTGGTCGTAGGCGTTGATGATCTTCCTTACCAGCTCGTGGCGCACCACATCTGTGTCCTTCAGATAACAAATATCGATGTCCCGAATGTTTTTCAGCACCCTCAGCGCTTCCACGAGTCCGGATTTTTTCCCCCGTGGCAGGTCGATCTGGGTGACGTCTCCTGTGACCACCACCTTTGAGCCAAAGCCCATACGGGTGAGGAACATCTTCATCTGCTCCCGGGTGGTATTTTGCGCCTCGTCGAGAATGATAAATGAGCTGTCCAGGGTTCTTCCTCTCATGTATGCCAGAGGAACCACCTCGATGACCTCTTTTTCTTTGAGCCGCAGCGCCGCGTCCCTTCCAAGCACGTCGTACAGGGCGTCGTAAAGGGGTCTGAGATAGGGGTCAACCTTGTCCTGAAGGTCTCCCGGCAGGAAGCCCAGCCTTTCTCCCGCCTCCACCGCTGGTCTTGCCAAAATTATTTTCTGTACTTCTTTATTTTTATATGCGTTGATTGCCATCGCCACAGCTATATATGTTTTGCCGGTTCCCGCAGGTCCCACGCCGAAAACGATGTCCTTTTTGCGGATACTCTCCACGTAATTTTTCTGTCCGAGGGTCTTGGGTTTCAGTGGCTTTCCCTTGTGGGTAAAGCAAATTACATCTTTATCCACGCTGCTTTCTTTGTAGGAAATCCCCTCTCCCGCAAGGGAAATAATATATTGGACTTTTTGCTTGTCAAGCACTCCTCCTGTGGAAATCACATTCATAAATTCCTCTAAAATTCCGGCGGCACGGCTGATGGCTTCTTCGCTTTCTCCTTTGATGAGAAGCCCGTCGTCTCTTTGAAAAATCTCCGCCCCCGTTGCCTCGGTGATAGAGTCGAGGTTTATGTCTAAATTTCCGAAAAGTTCCCGTCTGTCAATGGTCTCTGTGATCTGAATTTTTTTGTCCAACTGTTATCTCCTGTTCTTCGGTTATTTCCCGGCGGACTTCCAGGGTCACACCTATTTCTATTATATTTTCTTTTGCGGTAAAATTCAAACTTTTATTTAAAATTTCTGCGTTTTCCGGAAGATTTTCTTTTGCCCAGAGGCGAATCTGCTGTTCCGCCTTGGCTTTTATCTCTTCCTTCGTCCGTTCCCGCTTGTTTGCGATCAGAATTTTCTCCCCGCTTTTGCCTGCATCTTCGGTTCCGCCGCCCTTACCCGCTTCCGCTGCCGAATTTTCATAGCGTTCCTGGGCAAAATTCAGGCGATAGGGAACCTTCGCCCATACCTCGCCCCTTGCCTTTACATAATACCTGTCCGGATCCTCTTCCCCGAAGGTGGTCGGCTCGATGGGGATTTCCCCTGTGATTAAGATCTGTCCCTTTTTCACGAAGTCTCCCGCCTCCGTCTTCGCTTCGCCCCAAAGGGGCTGCACACTCTCTATATACCCGCTTTCCGCCGCTATCAAATTGGTGTATGTTATGGTTTTTTGCGGATTTTCCGCCTTCGCGTTTTCCTTTTCCCCGGTTTTTGCCTCTTCGCTTTCATTTTCTTCCTTTTCTTCCGGCAGACTGTCCGTCTCCGCGATATCAAGATATACCACCGTTCCGTCGTAAACCAGCCTTACCCATGTCACCTGGGGAAATGTATCAAAGAGGTCCGCCTTCGCCTTATCCCAATTTATCGACGGTCGGTAAACCCCTTCATAAATTCCCGACTCCGAAATGCATTGTCTTAGACTTTGCTCCGGAATCGCCTTGTATCCCGACACCACAATTTCAGCCACAAACAGGGACCGCGCCAGAATAATCGCCGCCGAGACCATGATTCCGACGATTACAAGGGGACGCCGCCTTGCTTCCCTCGCCTTCGCTCCGGGTCCGGCTTGTTTGATTACGGTTATCTTATACAAGGATTTTGCCAGCTTTTTTATTTTTTTGTAATCCGCGTAGGAAACCCAGGCGATCATCTCCGTGTCCGAAAGTATCCTGACATTTTTTATCATGATTCCCTTTTGGAAAGCCGCCGAAAGCAACTTGTCCACCCGAAAGCCCTCTATGGATATTTGAATGCGATGCCTATAAAAATTCAATGTTTTGTATTCTTCCCTCAATCACAAGCCTCCCCTCGCCGATTTCCCGTATTACAAAATTGTCCCCCGTTACGGTTACATATCCCTTGGCATTTCTTGCCGTTACGCTCGTCTGGCTTATCATCATGATTTCTTCCACGCTTTCCATGGTGATGTATTTTTCCGTCGCCGTTACCCGGGGCAGGCGAAAATCCAAATCATACTCCATTTCTGCCAGCAGCTTCACCGTTTTCATCGCCCACTTTCCGCCTTTTCTTTATTTTCCAGTCTATGCGCCGCCAGCTTGATTTATTGCATTTTTTTATGAAAAATCCTTGCGAAAGGCGCGCAAAAAGTGTATAATACTTTCGTTATAGGCGGACGACCGCTTTCGGCTTAATTATTTCATATAAGTCAGGAGGTGAATTGGAATATGGCACAAGTTATCGTAAGAGAAAACGAAAGTTTGGAATCTGCTCTTAAGAGATTCAAGAGATCCTGCGCAAGAGACGGCGTTATGAGCGAGCTCAGAAAAAGAGAGCATTACGAAAAACCAAGCGTAAAGAGAAAGAAAAAATCTGAAGCCGCTAGAAAAAAGGCTAAGAAATACTAAAATAAATCAGGTCATTTCTTGCCTAGGCCTATACTTGCTCGGATTGCCGGAGTCGGCGCTTCCGAACGGCTTAGTCAAGGCTTCACGAATAGAGGTGAATTTAAATGGCAATTAAAGAAAAGCTTATGGCAGACTTCAAAGAGGCGATGAAAGCCCACGATGAGGTTGCCAAGAACACGATCAGTTTTGCGCGGGCTGCAATCAAGCAGTACGAGGTTGACAACCGCGAGGAACTTGATGATGACGGCATTGTAGCGATTTTATCGAAACAGGTAAAAATGAGAAAAGATGCCCTCGCTGATTTTGAAAAAGCCGGAAGAGAGGACTTGATTGCCTCCTATCAATCAGAAATCGAAATTTTAAAGAAATATCTGCCTGAGCAGCTTTCCGACGAGAAGCTCCGTGAAACCATCGCAGGCGTAGCTGCCGACCTTGGTATTGAAGGCGGTATGCAGAACATGGGAAAACTCATGGGTCCCGTGATGGCAAAGGTCAAAGGTCTTGCCGACGGAAACAAGGTGAAAGAGCTGGTTCAGGAATTTCTGAAAAAATAAAAACAGTTTCTAAAAAATCGCGTCTTTGAATCGATGTTCAAAGACGCTTTTTTTTAGGTGGCTTATAAGCCACCTAAAATATGAAAACAGGCAGCCGAAGCTGCCCATTTTCAATGAAAAATTTTTTGCAATATATAAATTCCTGTTTTCTACGGGATTTATACCTATCTGATTCTGGTTGCATACCAGCACTTTTTCAGGTTCGTCTTGGTGATGAGGTTGCCTTCCTTGTCATAAACCACGATGCGGGCTTTGTAGTAATATCTATTGCCTTTCTCTGCATCGGTGTTGGTATACGGTGCGCCGAGGGTTTCAAACTTGTACTTGTAGTTCTTTCTCATCTCGGTGCTTCTGTAGAACTGGTATTTCAGGGTGTAGCCCATATCTTCCAGCGCCTTGAAGCTGTCCGCGCCCTTGGTGATTTTCAGTCTTACCTTGATGTTGCCCTTGGCGGTCTTGACAGAACGGGCTTTGAGCTGAATCTTGCCTGCAAGTTCTTTCACCTTTGCAATCTGCGCTGCCGTATCTTTTTCCGTGTCTTCCTTTATATCGGTTTTCGTATCGTCATCGGTGGTGTCTGCCGGTTTGTAATATCCGCCGCCGCTGCTCGGTTTGGTGTAGGTGAAACTCTCACTCGCGTCTGCTTTTAATGTCTTTTTCGTGCCATTTATGGTTACATCTATGCTGTTTTCTGTGCCATTCTTAATGATAATCGTGCGGGAGCTGCCGCTCATGGTGGCGGTTTCATTGTTCTTCAACAAGTTAATAGTTTGGCTGTCAGCAACTTCGTCCACAGCAGCCTGCAATGTTTCATATGCAGTACCATCGATAGATGCTGCAGGAGAAGCACTTGACATCACCGTAAAGGTGCTGAAACCCTTGTCGTTCACAAAGGTCAAACTACTCCCAGAAACCGTACCCTGATGATAGTAGACTTTACCCGTTCCCTTAGTGTGTTTAACCCAAAGTGTTTCTTTGTCAGTAAAACCCGCTGGTAAAGGAACTGTAATAGAAACCGGCGTAGTTATATACATTTTTTGTTTTTCCTTAATTGTCACTGTGTTTATATCTTTCTTATCGCCAGTTTCAACCATACTCTCTGTTGACTCCGCAGTTGTGGCTTTCACATCGTAAAATGCTTCAATACCCAGTGTCAGCGTTTTAACTTCGCCATTCCTATTGTATTCATTAACTTTAACATCTAAGTAAGGTTCGATCACAACCCTCACAGTCGCACTTTCGCCAACAGAAATATTTTCGTTTTTAAGCGCAGCTTCAGCAGCTTCCTCTGTGCCTACTACAGATTCATTGTTTATCAATGTTTTCGCCGCATCAGTTAGGCTGGTTTTTGTTTTTTCTGCATTAATTGCGCCAGTGATATCCTCTGTTTTTATCACATTTTCAACGCTTTCATCAACCGTTGCTGTGGAAGTGCCAGTCTTGACATCTGTAGCCATTTCCACAGTTTTATCAACAACCTTATAATAGTATGTCACGCCATTTTCGACCTTTGTTTCTGCCACAACAGCCTTGCCCTCCGCCAAATAATTCGCCGGATTGTTTGTAAAGCGACCTCCATTGATGGTTAGAGTTCCTCCTTTTACAACACTGATTGTGCCACTGAAGTTGCCTCCATTAATAATCAATGTGCTGGTCTTGTCCACAGAGATGCCACCGGCTCTGCCATCCTTGACCGTCACATCGGCATTCGCTACTACTTTCAAAACCTTATTAGTCGTAATACTTGTAAGATTGGCAACGCCATCATTCCTACCGCTTTTTTCCCTATTCCCATTTATTACTAAGTATTTAAATCCACCTGCGGCAACGCATTTTATTGAGCCGTTATACTTATTACCTTCTAAATAGAACATCGTATCACTTGTCAGCTTTGGATTATTTGCATTGCTGCAAGTCCACTCAAAATCTTCACCCTCTATGTCAGTAATCAGGTATATTCTCATTCTTTCTGCCGCACCGGCTTCAATCGTGCTATAGTAAGGACCAACCTTACTCGTCTCGTTGTTATAATAATTACTTCCTACATGAAAACCGGCTTCCTCAGCCTCCTTCACTGTCATCATACGTACAGTCCACATATCGTCTTTTTCAGTATAGTCGGCAGTATAGCCGTTTCCAAGTAAATTGCTCGGATCGGGGTTATAACTGCCGGCTGATATGTAAATCGTGCCGCTGCCGGTGTTTTCCAGTTTCCCTTTGTGGGTTACTTTACCGCTTATGGTTAGTTTGCCAGCGCCGGTATTC
>CAVHEY010000032.1:8176-11813 GCA_963635155.1 Bacteroides stercoris | reverse complement strand
ATGGAAAAAATTGAGGAAGAATGTTTAGAAGAGGGGAAAACAAATAAGCACGAGATCGACATGACCAGCGGCTCGGTGCTTAATAAGATGCTGCTGTTTGCGTTCCCTTTGATGGGTTCCAGCATTTTGCAGCTTCTGTTTAATGCGGCGGATATCATTGTAATCGGAAGATTTGCCGGGGAGACTTCTCTGGCGGCGGTGGGCGCAACGACGTCCCTGATCAATCTTTTGGTGAACCTTTTTGTGGGACTTGCCATCGGCGCAAATGTGCTGACTGCACGCTACTGCGGATCCCACAATAACAAGGATATCAGCGAAACGGTACACACATCGATCGCCATGAGTCTCGTCTGCGGCGCGGGGCTTGCCGTAGTCGGAATCCTGATTTCAAAGCCGATCCTCGCTTTGATGGGAACGCCGGAGGAAATTTTGCCCCTTTCGGCGATGTATATGCGGATTTACTTTGCGGGAATGCCTGCCATGATGATCTATAACTTCGGAAGCGCGGTTCTGCGGGCAAAGGGGGACACCGCAAGACCTCTTTTGTACCTGGCGGTGGCGGGGGTATTAAACGTGGGGCTGAACCTGTTTTTTGTCATTTGCCTGAACATGGACGTGGCGGGGGTAGCGGCTGCAACCTCGATTTCCCAGTGCCTTTCGGCATTTCTTGTTTTGCGCTGTCTCAGCATGGAACAGGACGCATTCAAACTGCAAAGAAAACTTTTGCGTATCCATAAGCAAAAAATGAAAGTCATTCTGCAAATCGGGCTTCCCGCAGGCTTTCAGGGAATGCTGTTCGCCCTGTCAAACGTAATTATACAGTCCTCCATAAACAGCTACGGAAAATATGTTATGGCAGGAAGCGCGGCGTCCGCCAACATCGA
Organism: Bacteroides stercoris; assembly: GCA_963635155.1. Taxonomy (GTDB): domain Bacteria; phylum Bacillota; class Clostridia; order Peptostreptococcales; family Anaerovoracaceae; genus CAG-238. The sequence continues at coordinate 10,929 of CAVHEY010000032.1, read as the reverse complement.
AAGCTTTACCTATTTTGCCATGAACGCCTTCTATCAGGCGGCAATTTCCTTTACCAGCCAAAATGTGGGAGCGGGAAGATACGACAGGGTAAAAAAGATACTGATCTGTTCGGTATCCTGCGCGGTTGTGGCGGGAATTACGGTGGGGAGCCTTACCTGCCTATTCGGAAGACCCCTTCTGGGAATTTACACCGACAGCGCCCTCGTGGTGGAGGAAGGCATGAAGCGAATGATCTTCATCGCGGCTCCGTACTTTATCTGCGGCATCATGGATACCATGGCGGGAATGATAAGGGGACTGGGCTATTCGATTCTGCCCATGATCGTTTCCCTTCTGGGAGCCTGCGTGCTTCGTATCCTTTGGATTTTGACGGTATGTCAGCTGCCGGCATTCCACCATGTGGAGTATGTCTACGCTTCCTATCCGGTGACCTGGGCGATTACGGCGGCGGCGCACATCGTTTGCTATATAATCATCACGAAGAAAATCAAAAAATCCATTGAATTAACGCAAAAAATGGTTTAATATAGTGCATATAACCCAATTAGGAGGAAAAAAATGAGAAAGATAGTTGCGACAGACAAAGCACCTGCGGCAATCGGACCTTATGCCCAGGCAAATATTCTTGGAAATATCATCATTACATCAGGGCAGATTCCCCTGGATCCTGCAACGGGAGCCGTGGTTTCCGGCGGTATCGAGGAACAGACCAGACAGGTCTTTCGCAACCTCAAGGCAGTCCTTGAGGAGGCAGGAAGCGGATTAGACAAGATAATAAAGACAACTTGCTTTATGGATAATATGGCGGATTTTGCCAAGATGAATGAGGTTTACGCAGAGTATTTTGAGGGAGAATATCCGTCGAGATCGGCGGTGGAGGTGGCAAAGCTTCCAAAGGACGCTTTGATTGAGATCGAAGCGATTGCATATCTGTAATTTTATTATTCGGAATCAAAAGCAGGGCAGTCTTAGGACTGCCCTTGTGAGGTTATTGGGGATGAAAACAAGAGAAAAGAACTACGACCAATCGCTCTTTAAAATTTTCATATCGTATTTTCCGGCGCACAAAAATTTATTCATACTGGATATGTGCTGTGCCTTTCTGGTAGGTGCCATAGATGTTGCCTTTCCGCTGGTTTCAAGGTATGTCATGTACGATTTGCTGCCGGACAAGGCGTATCGGGCGTTTTTTACGGTGATGGCAATCGTAACGGCGGCGTTTGTTGCCCGGGCGTTTATGAACTACATCATCACATACTGGGGGCATCAGTTCGGCATTCGGGTGGAGGCGGACATCAGGCGGGACCTGTATCTGCATTTTCAGGAGCTTGACTTTGACTTTTTTGACAAAAACAGGACAGGCAAACTCATGAATCGCCTGACGGGAGACTTGTTTGAAATAACCGAGCTTGCCCACCACGGACCGGAGGATCTGCTGATTTCCGCCATAACGATCATCGGGGCGCTGGCGGTGATGTTTGCGGTGGAATACAGACTGGCTCTGATCGTGCTGGTCATCGTTCCGGTGTTCATTTTTATCGTAATTGCCTGCCGAAAGAGCATGATGGACTCCTCGGTTCAGGTAAAGAAAAAGATGGCGGATATCAACGCCGACATCGAGTCAACCCTTTCGGGAATGAAAACCTCGAAGGCCTTCGATAACGGCGAGGTGGATTTTGCCCGCTTCGACCGTTCCAACGAAATGTACAAAGGCTCGAAAACCGGCTATTACAAGGCAATGGGAAGATTCAACGCTTCCATGGAATTTTTTATTTGTTTCCTGCAAATTGCGGTGATTGCGGCGGGAGGCTGGCTCATCATGAAAGGAAGCCTGAATTACATCGATCTGATTACCTTCACCCTCTATATTACCGCCTTTGTGACGCCGGTGCGAAAGCTGGCGACCCTGGCAGAAATCTTTACAAACGGCATTGCGGGGCTTCGGCGCTTTGCGGAGGTCATGCGGATAAAACCGAGTATCGAGGAGGCGGCGGACGCCATTGCGCTTACCGATGTAAAGGGCGAAATCCGGCTGAAAGACGTGACCTTTGGGTATAAGAAAGATACGGAGGTGCTTCGGGGCGTTTCTCTTAACATAGACCCGGGGCAGAGCATCGCCATCGTGGGACAGTCGGGAGGCGGCAAAAGCACTTTGTGCCAGCTGATTCCCCGGTTTTATGACGTGGAATCCGGCAGCATTTCCATTGACGGTGTAGACATAAGAAAGATAACGAAAAGCTCCCTGCGGCAAAACATCGGCATCGTCCAGCAGGAGGTGTTTCTCTTTGCGGACACGATATACGAAAATATTCGTTACGGCAAGCCTTCAGCCACCTTTGAGGAAGTTGCCATGGCGGCGAAAAAGGCGGAAATCTACGAGGACATCATGAAAATGCCCGAGGGCTTCGACACCTATGTGGGAGAGCGTGGCGCCCTTCTTTCGGGTGGGCAGAAACAGAGAATTTCCATTGCGAGAATTTTCCTGAAAAATCCGCCGATCCTGATTTTGGACGAGGCGACCTCCGCCCTTGACAGCGTGACGGAATCCCATATTCAGAGAGCCTTTGATGAGCTTTCCGAGGGGAGAACCACCCTGATCATCGCCCACAGACTTGCGACGATCAAAAATGCGGATCGGATTATCGTAATCGAGGAGGGCAGGATTCAGGAAGAGGGAAGCCGGCAGGAACTCCTTGAGGCAGGCGGCGAGTTTGCAAAGCTATACGAGGCGCAGATGCGATAAACCGGTTAG
>CAVHEY010000032.1:5601-8103 GCA_963635155.1 Bacteroides stercoris | reverse complement strand
ATAAGAAAAGACATTACGAAGGCGGACGATCAGATTGCGAAGCTTTTTGAGGAACGCATGAGGCTTGCGGCCCAGGTTGCCGAATACAAAAAGGCAAACAGCCTGCCGATTTACGACGCGAAACGAGAGGAAGAGGTTTTGCGAAAGGGAGCGACCCGGGTTTCCGATCCGGAGATTCAGTCCTATTACTATAACTTCCAGAAGAAAGTCATGGAGCTTTCGAGAAGCTATCAAAGCAGGATCATGGCGGGGCTTACGGTGGCTTACTGCGGCACCGAGGGCGCTTTTGCCCACATTGCGGCGGGAAAGATTTTCCCAACCTCAAAGCTAGTTGCCTTCGGTAGCTTTAAAAAGGCCTACGAGGCGGTGGAAAAGGGCGACTGCGACTGCGCGGTGCTTCCGGTGGAAAACAGCTTCGCCGGGGACGTGGACCAGGTAAACGACCTGATGTTTTTCGGAACCCTTTTTGTAAACGGTATGTACGATTTGGCGGTGACCCATGACCTTTTGGGCATTGAGGGAACGCGGATCGAGGACATAAAGACGGTGGTTACCCACCCTCAGGCTCTTTCCCAGTGCAGCGCCTTTATCAAGGAACATCATTTAAAAGAAATGGAATATTCAAACACCGCCCTTGCCGCAGAATATGTCAAGGAACAAAAGGACAGAAGCCTTGCGGCTATTGCCAGTGCCGAAACCGCCGAGAAAACCGGGCTTTCGGTGATTGCAAGGAGTATCAACGACGACAGAACCAACACCACCCGCTTCGCGGTATTTTCCAGGGTGGACAGGTCTTCGGAAAACAAGGGGGACAAGCAGTTTTTCTCCCTGCTTTTTACGGCGCGAAACGAAGCCGGCTCCCTTGCAAATGCCCTGACCATACTGGGCAGACACGGCTTCAATATGCGAACCCTCCGTTCAAGACCCATGAAGGAGCTGCTGTGGCAATACTATTTCTACGTTGAGGCGGAGGGAGACATTTACGACGAAAACGGCAGAGAATGCATCGAGGAGATGAAAAGCTGCTGCGACAAGATTAAGATCGTCGGGGCATACAACAATTTGAACGATTGCTATCGGGAGGAAAACAGATGATCATACCGGTAAATCTGGGCAAAGACAGTTATACGATCCTTTTGGAACGAGGCGCACTGGGGAACGCTTGCGAGGCTCTGAAAATCCGCGGGAAGGATAAAAATCGCAGGATTTTAATCGTCACGGACGACGGGGTGCCGGAAGAATATGTAAAAACCCTTGCGGAAAGCTGCGAAACAGAGGCGATTCTTACCATTCCCCAAGGGGAGGCTTCGAAAAACTTCGATATGCTGCAAAAGATTCTGGGGAAAATGCTCAGGGAAAATTTCGGCAGACGGGACTGTGTCCTGGCGCTTGGAGGCGGCGTAGTAGGCGACTTGGCGGGATTTGCGGCAGCCTGCTATATGCGGGGCATCGAATTTTACAATATTCCCACCACCCTGCTTTCTCAGGTGGACTCCTCGGTGGGTGGCAAGACGGCCATCGATTTTTGCGGAATCAAAAATATCGTGGGAGCCTTTCATCAGCCGAAGGGCGTGCTGATCGACCCGTCCCTTCTTGAGACCCTGGATCAAAGGCAGTTTGCCTGCGGCGCCGCCGAAATCATCAAGATGGCGGCAACCTCGGACGCCCGGCTCTTTGAAAAAATCCGGGCGGAGGGGATTCACCCGGAGAATATCCAAGAGATGATAGAAGCCGCCCTCAGAATAAAGATAGACATCGTCGAAAAGGACGAAAAGGAAGCCGGACTTCGCAGGGCGCTGAACTTCGGACACACCCTGGGACACGGTATCGAAAGCTGTACGGATTTTCTCCACGGAGAGGCGGTGGCGCTGGGAATGCTCCCCCTGTGCGGCGCCGATATGCGAAAACGGCTGATAAAAGTTTTGGCGGAGGCAAATCTACCCACTGCCTGCAAGGCGGATCCGGAAACGGTCATGGAAAACGCCATGCACGACAAAAAAGCCGAGGGCGATAGGGTGACCACGGTGTATGTCACCGAGCCGGGAGTTTTCCGATTCGAGAAACACACCGGTGAGGAGCTTAGAGAGCTGTATAGGGAGGTATTTTCATGAAAAACACATTCGGAAACGCGCTTAGCCTAACCCTCTTCGGCGAGAGCCACGGACCGGCGGTGGGAGGCGTTATCGACGGACTTTCCCCGGGAATTTCCATCGATGAGGAATATATCCGAGCTAAAATGGCTCTGCGCAAGCCTTTCGGGAAGATTTCCACCCCAAGGCACGAGGCGGACGAGGTGGAGTTCCTCAGCGGCGTTTTTAACGGAAAGACCACAGGGACGCCCCTTACGCTGGTGATAAAAAATAAAAATACGAAAAGCGGAGATTACGGGGAGTTTACGAACCTGCCAAGACCTTCTCACGCCGACTACACCGGACATTGCAAGTACCGGGGCTTCGAGGATTATCGGGGCGGCGGGCATTTTTCCGGTCGTGTAACGGCGGC
>CAVHEY010000032.1:0-5372 GCA_963635155.1 Bacteroides stercoris | reverse complement strand
GGAGGCATTTTGCAGACCGCCATCGTCGGACTTCCGGCAGGGCTGGGAGAACCATGGTTTGACACCATGGAGGGAATGCTCGCCCACGGAATCTTTTCGATCCCGGCGGTAAAGGGCATTGAATTTGGCGCAGGCTTTGGCTTTGCAGACCTGAAAGGCTCCGAAGCCAACGACGCATTTTGTTACGAAAACGGGAATATTGTTACTAGGACGAACAACAACGGCGGAATTAACGGGGGAATCACCAACGGAATGCCGATTCTTTTCAACACTGCCGTAAAGCCCACGCCGTCAATCTTTAAGAAGCAGCAGACCGTGAACCTCAGCCGGAAGCAAAATGCCGAAATAGAGCTTTCCGGAAGGCACGATCCGGCGATTATTCACAGGGCGAGAGTCGTTGTGGACGCCGTAACAGCCCTGACCGTTGCGGATTTTCTCGTCACCCGCTTCGGAACGGACGCCCTTCGATAGGACGCATTTGGATAAGACGCACCCGGACAGAAACAGTACACAGAAAAAATCGAGGTGGAAGATGAACATACTTGTGATAAACGGACCGAATCTCAATATGCTGGGCATCAGAGAGCCGGAAAAATACGGGACAGAGAGCTACGAGAGCCTCATAAAAAAAATAGAAGCATACAGCAGAACCGCTTTTTCTGACGTGGAATGTGAATTTTATCAGTCCAACCACGAGGGAGACCTTGTGGACCGGATTCAGCAGGCATATTTCGAAAAAGCTGACGGAATCATCATCAATCCAGGTGCCTACACCCATACGAGCATCGCCCTTTTGGACGCGGTAAACGCCGTAAAAATCCCCACCGCCGAGGTGCATATTTCCGATGTGGCGAGCCGGGAGGATTTCAGGCAGATCAGCTATATCCGGCAGGCGTGCTGCTTTACGGTCATGGGACACGGCACAGAGGGATATCTGGAAGCCATGGATTTTTTGCATGAAAAAATCGGGAAGCTCGGAGGAAAAGCATGAAGATAAGAATCGAAAAGGGCAGAGCCGCCGGAAGGGTTACGGCGCCGCCCTCAAAGAGCATGGCTCACAGGCTTTTGATATTGGCGGGGCTTTCCGGAGAAAGCTGCCTTGTTCATGGAATTTCTCAGTCCCAGGACATTTTGGCAACCCTTGACTGTCTGGAAGCCTTGGGGGTAAAATGCAAGAAAACAGGGGACTCGATTGCCCTAAAGGGAATCGACATCACAAAAGCCGTCCCCTCAAAAACCTTGAACTCCCGGGAAAGCGGCAGCACACTGAGATTTTTTATTCCCATTGCCCTGATGACAGGACAGGAAACGGAGTTTATCGGCAGCGAAAGGCTGCTGGAAAGACCCTTGGGAATCTATGAAGAAATCTGCAAAGAATCGGGCTTTGAATTTCAGCGAAAAAAGGGAAGCCTTCGGGTTCTTGGAAAGCTGAAACCCGGCACCTTTGAGATAGATGGTAACATTTCCAGCCAGTTCATAACGGGACTTCTGTTGGTTTTGCCCCTCCTTGAGGGGGACAGTCGGATTCTCCTGCGACCGCCGGTGGAAAGCCGTTCCTATATCGACCTGACCATGGAGGCACTCAGACTTTTCGGAGCCGAGGCGAGATGGGACGGCGAAAATGAGATTGTAATCAAAGGCGGGCAGCGATATTTTGCGAAAGAGGTTTTCACCGAGGGGGACTATTCCAACGCGGCGTTTTTTGAGGCGCTGAATTTTATGGGGGGCGATGTAAAAATCGAAAACCTGCGGGAAAACAGCTTGCAGGGGGACAGAGTTTGCAAGGACCTGTTTGCAAGACTTGCAAGCCCCGGCGCAAGGATCGATATCACGGACTGTCCGGATCTGGGACCGATATTGTTTGCGGCTGCCGCCTATGGCTGCGGGGCGAAGTTCACGGGAACGGATAGACTAAAGATAAAAGAAAGCAGCAGAGGAGAGGCGATGGCGCGAGAACTTCGAAAATTCGGAGTACAGGTCATGGAAGGCGACAACGAGATAGAGATAGCGGATTGCAGCCTTTCGGAGCCTAAGACCTGCCTCGATGGTCATAACGACCACCGAATCGTAATGGCAGAGGCGGTTTTGCTCACCAAAACAGGCGGAGTGATAGAGGGCGCGGAAGCGGTAAGCAAGAGCTTTCCGGACTTTTTCGAAAAGCTTTCTTCTCTGGGAATCGAGGTAAAGAAAATTGAGGATTGATCACAGCACAAACATCTTAATCGTAGGACTTGGAATCATCGGCGGCAGCTACGCGAAGGGCTTCGCGAAGAACGGCTTCGACATCTGCGCCATCGACAGCAACCCCGATACGATAAAATACGCCCTGGATAATTACATCATTGCGGAGGGTGCCACAACCCCGGATCCGGAAATGATCGGGAAAGCGGACGTGGTGATTTTCGCCCTCTATCCGCATATTTTCAAGGAATGGATAGCCGAAAACCAGAACTATTTCAAATCCGGAACTTTCATCACCGACGTTACCGGTGTAAAGGGCTGTATCGTGGGGGATATTCAGAATATGCTGCGGGAGGACTGCGAATACATTGCGGCGCACCCTATGGCAGGCTGCGAAAAGCTGGGCATCCAAAACAGCAACGAAAAAATATTTTATGAGGCGAACTACATCGTGGTGCCGACGGAAAAAAACAGCGAGGAAGCGAAGGACGTTTGCAGACAGATCGGAGAAATTTTGGGATTCGCCAGGATTTCGGAGCTTTCTCCCAATGACCATGACGAGATGATCGGCTTTGTTTCCCAGCTGACCCACGGTATCGCCATGTCCCTGATGACCTGCAACCACATGGAGCGGGTGGAGGACTACACCGGAGACTCTTTCCGGGATCTTACGCGAATTGCCCGTATCGACGAAACCCTTTGGAGCGAGCTTTTTCTGCTGAATAAGGACGCGCTGCTGCATCAGCTGAAGCTTTTTACCATGGAAATTTCCAAGCTGGAACGAATGCTGATGGAGGCGGACAAAGAGGGAATCAAGGACATGATGAGGCGTTCCACCGCCCGCAGAAAGCTCTTCGACAAGGAAAAACCGGAAGAAGAGTCGCAGAAAAAGTCAGAATAGCAGAAAATTTACATTAGATACAAAAGAGAGGTACAGATTATGAATATGGATTTCAAGCGGAAGCTACCGATTCCAAAGGATATCAAGGAAATGTTTCCCATCAGCGAAGCATATGCGGCAAAGCGGGAGGCTTGCAATGAGGAGGTCAAGTCGATTCTGGACGGAAGAGACGACAGGCTTCTCTTGGTCATCGGACCTTGCTCCGCGGATAACGAAACTGCGGTGCTGGACTATTTGCTTCGCCTGCGAAAGGTGAAAGAAAAGGTTCAGGACAAAATCTGCATCATTCCCCGGGTTTACACCAGCAAACCTCGAACCACAGGAAAGGGCTACAAGGGAATGCTTCACCAGCCGGATCCCTTGCTGGGAGAGGATATGCTAAAGGGCATCATCACCATTCGGGAGACCTATATCCGCACCATGAAGGAGACGGATTTCTTCTGTGCGGACGAGCTGCTTTATCCGGAGAATTACAGGTATCTCAGCGATATTTTATGCTATGTGGCAATCGGCGCCCGTTCTGTGGAAAACCAGTTCCATCGGCTCACGGCCAGCGGGCTGGATATTGCGGTAGGCATGAAAAATCCAACGGGAGGCGACCTTTCGGTTCTCATGAACTCCCTGATTGCAGCCCAGAGCGGGCATACCTTTATTTATAGAAACTGGGAGGTTGCCAGCCACGGAAACCCGTATGCCCATGCGATTCTCAGAGGCTATATGAATAAGCACGGTCAGTCGATTCCGAACTATCACTACGAGGATCTCAGGCTGGTCTGCGATATGTACCACGAAAACGGGCTGACGAATCCGGCAATCATGATCGATGCAAACCACGCCAACTCCGGCAAGCAATATCTGGAACAGATCCGAATCTGCAAGGAAGTTGTGCAGTCGAAGCGTTTTAGCCAGGATATCGGCAAGATGGTAAAGGGCGTCATGGTGGAAAGCTACATCGAGGACGGCTGCCAGCCTGTGGAGGGAACGGTATACGGAAAGTCCATTACAGACCCTTGTTTGGGCTGGGATAAGACCGAGAGACTGATTTACGATTTGGCAGAGCTGGTTTAGCGCAAAACGAACGGACAAAGAACTTTGACAAGAGGAAAAAACCCAGGAGGCGGCGATATGGAACGAAAATTTTTGGCAAAACGCTATTGCAAGGACGAAGGAACGGTCATGGGACAGGTGGCGAGCCTTGCGGGAAATTTTGATGATGTCATCAATCTCAGCATAGGCGACCCGGATATAAGGACGCCGGAGCCCATTATCCGGCAGGCATTTGAGGACGCCATGGCGGGACATACCAAATACACCGATTGCAGGGGCTATGCGGAGCTTAGACAGGCAATCGCGAGGTATTACAGCGAGGATTTCGGCATGAAGCTTTCCGACGAGGAAATCATGGTAACCACCTCCGGCTGTATCGCCATGTACCTTGCCCTGGAAGCGATTTTAGACGACGGAGACGAGGTCATCGTGCCTTCACCGTATTTCACCATATACAAGAGCCAGATCGAGCTTGCCCGGGGCAAGCTCGTCGAGCTTGACACCTTTGAAGAGGAGCTTTGGCAGATTGACCCGGCGCGGCTGGAAGCTGCCATAACGCCCAGGACAAAGGCGATTATCCTCAATTCCCCGAACAACCCCACGGGAAGCTGCCTGAGTCTCGAAACTATGAAAAAAATCGCGGAGGTGGCGGAAAAACACGATTTGGCAGTCATTGCAGACGAAATTTACACCATATACAGCTTTGCACAGGAATTTATTCCGTTTTCTTCCCTCAAAGGCATGAGGGAGAGGACGATTACCATTAACAGCTTTTCGAAGAATTTCGTGATGACGGGCTGGAGAATCGGCTTTGCCATCGCGCCGCCTCATATCATCGAAACCATGCGAAAGATAAACGAAAATCTGGTCTATTCCACCCCGTCGATTTCCCAGAGAGCCGCCCTCAAAGCCCTTTCCTGCCGAAGGGAAGTTTGGCATGAGGTCAGCAGGATTTTCCGGGAACGGGTTTATTACGCCGCTGAGAGAATCAACAAAATACCGAAGATGCACGTGATTTATCCGCCTATGGGGAGCTTTTATCTCTTTGTAAATATCAAGGATACGGGGCTTACCTCGGAGGAAGCCGCGAAGGAAATTTTCGATAAGGCACACGTTGTGATGATACCGGGGAGCGGCTATGGCGCTTGCGGACAGGGCTATCTGAGAATTGCCTGCACGGTGGATCTTTCCCAGCTGAAAGAAGCCTTTGACCGCATCGAAAAAATGGATATTTTCAAATAGC
>CAVHEY010000031.1:9896-11894 GCA_963635155.1 Bacteroides stercoris | reverse complement strand
GGCAAAGAGGGCTTTCAGGAAGAATTGATTGACCTTTTCGTCAGTGTACCCAAGCACTCCCGCATGATAGGCGTAAGCCGCCATGCCCTTGATTCCGAACAAAATCAAAGATTTCAGGCTCCGCACGTCCTCATCTGCGTCCCAAAGCTTTGCCATATCGTAGTCGTCGGTTCTGCCGCAGGAAGAGGCGCAAGCCCCGCAATTCGGGACAAGCTTTTCCTTTTCTGCGTGAACCTCATCGATCAATTTTTTGATGGTCTCCTCGTTAAAGTTTGCGTTTGTAATCGTGGTAAACAGACCTTTGATCAAGAGCTTATCGATCTTTTCCGTGGCTCCTCCGCCGGTACCTGCCGCCCGGGCAAGCCCGATCAGGGCGCCGATGAGCTTATCCTGCAAATCCGATACCTCGTAATTTTTTCCGCATACGCCGGCATTTCCCGTGCAGCTCTTGCAGCCTGCGGTTTGCTCACATTGAAAACAAAACATCTTAGAATCCATATTCCTTTCCTCCGTTTCCTTTTTACTGTTTGCGTTATTTTCTTTTCGCTGATTTTATTTTCACCAAGTTTTTTGCGGTGATTCTTGCTTTTATAAACACATTGTATTATGATTATAGTAGAAAGTATGTTGTTGCAACAACAAAAACAAAAATCGGAGAAAATATGGATACTTTTTTTCTGGCAAATACGCCGCTGTTTCAGGGTGTTGACGAAAAGGAAGTCAAGGATTTGCTCACCTGCCTGAGCGCAAGAGAGCGAAAATTCAAAAAAGACGAAATAATCTTTCAGGCGGGAGACACCGTAAGGGAAATCGGACTTGTGGAATCCGGCAGCGTAAATATTGTGGTTAATTTTTACTGGGGAAACAGCCACATCTTCGGTCATGTGGGTCCGGGGCAGATTTTCGCGGAAACCTACGCGCTCATTCCCGGAAAGGAACTGCTTTGCGATGTGGTAGCCTCTGAACCTACGGAGGTCTTGTTTCTGAATGTGGGTAGGCTTACCACGACCTGCGGAAACGGCTGCGCCTTTCATCAGAATATCATTCACAACCTTCTGCGTATCTCGGCGCAGAAAAACCTGAATCTTTCCTCCCGCATGATGCACACCGCCTCAAAATCTCTGCGGGGCAGGCTTTTGTCCTACCTGTCGGAGCAGGCGACCCGCCACGGCAGCAACCGCTTTACCATTCCCTTTGACCGCCAGCAGCTTGCCGATTATCTGGCAGTTGACCGCAGCGCCATGTCAAGCGAGCTTTCGAAGATGCAAAGGGACGGGCTGATTTCCTATCACAAGAATGAGTTTACACTAAAGGAAAAGATAGATTTTGAATAGCGCAGGATAAGGATATCGGTCATTGCTAAGAATATTTAAGAATATGCAGGAGGACGAAAATGAAGGTACTGAATTTTATCTTTGAGAATTGGCTGATCCTTTTGTTTCCGGCAATTATCGTCTGCGGAATCATCGCCAGACTTGTCACCCATAAACCTTTTAAGGGTGACATACCCCCGGTGGGAGTGTTTTCGGACCTGCCGGAAAGCGTTACAGGCATGAAAAGACCTGAGGACGGCAAAAACGGCAAATAGGCGAAACCGGCGAATTTGCAGAATATAGACCCACGCAGATGTGAACGGGCAGAGGGGAAATCTTTGCTTGCCATCTTAGCCTGTCCTGCTATTTCGGCGACTTACAGCGACTTGTAGTAAAGCATACAGTGGCAATATCCTTCAAAGTTCGGGTCTTTGATCTGCTCCCTAAACTCTTGGCACATACATTTGGTGGCTTCCGTGCGCTCCATGCGACATGGACAGTATCCGCCTGTCTTTTTTAGCCCTTCTTTTACGGTTTTTACGATTTCTTCGTTTGGATTTAATGTGATTTTCATTTTACACCTCGATCGTTAACTGACCGCAGCGGTCGCTGCAATCCTTTGATTTGCTAACGATTATAGAACCGGGGAAAGAAAATGTCAAGAGGTACATATATGACCGCAAAA
>CAVHEY010000031.1:0-9875 GCA_963635155.1 Bacteroides stercoris | reverse complement strand
AAAAGGTCCTCAGAAAGTGTTTGATAGGAAAGAATAGTTAAATCTTGCATATACTATTTTTAAATTGTATAATAAAACCGAAAGCGGTTTCGAAAGTTTAAAAAAATGAAAATTTTGAAAGTGGGCAATGAAATGAAACTTATTCCAAGAATGAGCTATTTGAATAGAATGATTCAGTTGAACGGAACTCCTGACATAAAAATAATCACAGGAATCAGACGCTCGGGAAAATCAAAGCTGATGCAGGCATATATAGAGTATCTGCGCAGTAATATGAAAAACATCAATATTATTTTCATTGATTTTATGGATTTGGCGTACGAAGGAATAAAAGAATATCACGCCTTGCATACTTATGTGGAAGACCATTATGAAGAGGGCAAAACAAACTACCTTTTTATAGACGAGGTTCAAATGTGCAAAAATTTTGAACTTGCGGTTAACAGTCTGTACGCCAAGGGAAAGTATGATATATATGTGACGGGTTCCAACGCGTTTCTTCTGAGTGCGGATCTTGCAACGCTTTTCACGGGACGATATATCGAAATACATGTGTTTCCGTTCAGCTTCCGCGAATATTGCCTGTATTATGACGAAAGAAACGATAAGGATAAACTGTTTGATGAATATGCCATCAACGGCGGATTGGCAGGTTCCTATGCTTACCAAACCGAAAAGGACAGAACGAATTATATCAAGGAAGTGTATGAGACAATCGTAACGAGGGATCTGGTACAAAAGTATTCGCTTCCGGACACCTTGGTTTTACAGCGTTTAAGTGAATTTCTCATGGATAATATCAGCAATCTTACCTCTCCCAACAAGGTAAGCAAACTTCTCACCGATGCGGCGACAAATACGAACCATGTTACGGTAGGAAGGTATATTAAATATCTTTGCAATGCTTTTGTTTTTTACGATATCAAGAGGTTTGACATTAAAGGGAAAAAATACTTGGAAAGTACCGAAAAATTTTATTTGGCAGACACCGGAATACGATACGCCGTACTGGGAAGCCGAAATATGGACTACGGCAGAGCGTACGAGAATATTGTATGTATTGAATTGCTTCGACGGGGATATGAAGTTTATGTAGGAAAGCTTTATCAGAAAGAAGTCGATTTTGTAGCGCAAAGAGGAAATGAAAAAATTTATATTCAAGTCAGCGATAATATATCCCTTGCGGAAACCTTTGAAAGAGAATGCGCGCCGCTTTTACAAATAAGAGACGCATATCCTAAAATAATCATTGCAAGAACAAGGCATCAGCAGTATAGCTACGAGGGTATTGTTGTTTACGACATCGCGGAGTGGTTGCTCAACGAACAGCAAAAATACAGCGAAGAATAGAAGGATATGCCTCAGTCATGGGATACCGGCGCATCGACTTTCAGCTTTTTGATTCGGTACTTCCTGCATGGGGCGAACAGAACGCCGAGACTGCGATTGTACGCCTTAAAGCCCAGCACGCCGTAGAATGAATCTTTCATCTTTGCCTTGCGGGTGTATTCCCGTTCCCTGCCGCCGCAGCCTGCGACCCTGCCGTCAAGGATCGCGTGAATTAAATCGTTGTTAGACGATATTTCCCCGTCAAAGAGGGTATAGGCCATGCCCACATAAGCCTCGTCGTGGGCGTCCGAACCGCCGACACAGGGCTTTCCCAGCTTTTCGGCAAGCTCCGCCGCCGCAAAATTCGAAGCGTTTTTTTCGCAGGTGTTGAAGCCTTCGATAAAGTCAACCTTATTCAAAATTTCCGGGTGGAGCTTGAGCTTTTTGAAAAACATGGCGCTGGAACTTCTGGTTCCGAAAGGGTGAGCCGGTCCCAAAATTCCTCCGAAAAAATGAACGATATGAATCAGCATTTCCACAGGCAGCCCCCGTAGCTGGAAAATGCTCGGTCGAATATTATCCGGCATGATTACCAGAAAATGCCCCGCGTCCTTCGTATCGTATTCGATGCCCGCAAGCACGCAAAAATCACGGCGTCCGGATTTCAGCCACCTGTTATATCCCTTATATGAATCGTGATCGGTAATTAACATTCCATCAAATCCTTGGGCTGACAAAAGCTCAATGTATCTTTCCACGCTGACACCGGAGTCGATGGAGCCTCCCTTTGTGTGACAGTGCATATCAAATTTCATCATAAGTATATTTTAGCACAAATTCAGGCAAAATAAAGTAACTTTTTGTGTTAAATCTTAACACTCCTTGCCAAGTTTTATGCGAAAGCTTAAAAAGATTAAAAAATTAGAATTATTCTAAAAATTTTGTTGACAAAGGAGAAATTTTAGTGTAAGATAAGCTCAAGAATTAAAACTATTCTAATTTTAAAAATGAAATGGGGTGAGGGAGTGTCAAAATACGGCGACGAAATTTTGGACATAATATTGAAGTCTACGGAACATCCCACTGCCGAAATGATTTTTATGGAAATGAAAAAAAGAAATTCGAAAATCGTTCAGGCAACCGTATATAATAATTTAAAGGCTCTTGCGGAAGCCGGAAAGATCATTCGGATTTCCCACCCGGGCTTTCCCGAACGCTACGATAACACTTCAAGACACGATCACTTGATTTGCAGCGTGTGCGGGGCAATTTCCGACATCAAGTTGGAGGATTTGACAACGTCTATCGAAGAACAGCTGGGGCAGAAGATTGATTCCTACGACCTTAGAATCAACTATAAATGCCCGGGCTGTGAAGAAAAAAATAAAGAAAAGAAAAGGAGACAATGAAATGAGTACAACGACAAAATATGCAGGCACGCAGACAGAGAAAAACTTAGAGGCGGCTTTTGCCGGAGAATCCCAGGCGAGAAACAAATACACCTTCTTTGCTTCCGTGGCGAAAAAGCAAGGCTTTGAGCAGATTTCGGGACTTTTCCTCAAAACTGCGGAAAACGAAAAGGAACACGCCAAAATGTGGTTCAAAGAACTTAACGGCATCGGGGACACCGCACAGAATCTGCTTTCTGCAGCAGAGGGCGAAAACTACGAGTGGACGGATATGTACGACGAATTTGCCAAGACAGCGGAAGCTGAGGGCTTCCCGGAGCTGGCTGCAAAATTCCGTCTCGTGGGAGAAATCGAAAGACATCACGAAGAAAGATATCGTGCCCTTCTTCAGAACGTGGAAACGGCAGAAGTCTTTGCAAAGAGCGAAGTCAAGGTTTGGGAGTGCAGAAACTGCGGTCATATCGTAGTGGGAACCGCTGCTCCGGAGGTTTGCCCGACCTGCAACCACCCGCAGAGCTACTTTGAAATCCACGCAGAGAACTATTAATCTTGAAGCGGCAACGGACAGAATCGTTAAGCACGCAGAAAAGGGCGTAAGGGAAAGAAAGTACGGAGGATAAGAGATGAAAGAACAGAAATTTTATATTTGCAAACATTGCGGTAACTTGGTAGCTATGGTGAAAGAAAGCGGCGTACCGCTCATCTGCTGCGGCGAAGAAATGCACGAGCTGATTCCGGGAACCACCGATGGAGCAGCAGAAAAGCACGTTCCTGTTTACACCGTGGAGGGTAACAAGGTCACGGTAAAAGTAGGAAGCGTAGAACACCCGATGCTCCCGGAACATTCGATTCAGTGGATCTGGCTCAAGACGAAGCAGGGCGGACAGCTGGCAAAATTGCAGCCGGGAACAAAACCCGAAGCGACATTTATTCTTGCCGAGGGCGATGAAGCGGAGGCAGTTTACGAATACTGCAACCTTCACGGACTTTGGAAAGCATAAGGATTCGAAAATAACGAAAGCATAAAACGCAAAAAATCGGCGGATTCGCACGCGCGAGACCGCCGATTTTTACGTGGAGTTTCCTTTTAAATTATCTCGGTTCAGACCCTAAGCTTTCGGCTGCTTCAGCTTTCTTGTGAAGAAAATGTCCGAAATCAAATCCGAAAGACCGCTTACGAAAAGCCCCAGCCCCAGCATAAAGAACAATACTTTTGCGGTGGAGAAGGGGTTCATCATGACCAGAACACCGAACAAGGTAATGACGGCGGACACGATGAGAACGCCGTAAAAGGTGCCATAACCGAATTTTTTAAAGTTAATTACGTTCTGAATTCCCTCAAGCCCCTTGTATGTAATCATAAATCCGAGAATGAACGGAATGAGGGCAATAATCATGGTCCCTTTAAACCATAGAAAGATTCCGAGAATCACAAAACTTATACCCACTGCGAACCCGTTTGTATCGTCGGTGATTCGCGTTTCGACTTTCGTCACCGCGTAACCCAGCAGCTTGGCGATACCGAAGAGGATTACGCAGGCTGCCAAAAGGGCGCAGATCACATTTTCGACTTTCTGCGGCCATATCATCAGCGCCAGACCCAGCAAAACGTAAATAAGCGATGTGGTGAACTTCGCTATTCCTGAATTTTTCATCATTTCGTCTATCCTTTCCTAGAATATAACAATTATATCACGAAACAGGAAAAAAACAAGATGCCTATGGAGCTGCTGACGGTGTCCTTTGCACGGACTTTGCGCGGACCTTTGCGCCTTTGACCTGAGTTTTGTGATTCTAGCGGGGACCCTTCCCCCGCAGATACTTTTCTCTGGTAGCCATGCCGCCCCGCAGGTGGCGCTCTGCCTTGTTATTTTCCAAAACGTTCTTCACTTCGAGAGCCAAAGCGGGGTTTAGCTCAAGGAGCCGCTCCGTTATATCCTTATGCACCGTGGACTTGCTCACACGAAATTTTTTCGCTGCCGCCCTGACCGTAGAATTGGTGTTTACTATGTAATTAGCCAGCTCAAGTACTCTTTCCTCTATGTAATCTTTCATTGGCAGACACACTCCTTGCTTATTCGTTAAGACAATATATGCCGGGGACATGGGAAATATCACAGAGGATTTTGCAAAGCAAAACAGTGAAGCCTCTTCTTCACCGGAAAGGTTTCAAAACATGAAATCCGTGTATGTTAAAAAATGCACAAAACTTGCGAAAAATCCATTGACTATTTTGTATACAAGATGTATTCTAATATCAGATTATGTATACATTATACAAACACCAGGAGGATACAGAAGAATGAGAAAAGAATGGGAAGGATTTATTGCCGGAAATTGGACGGAAAACATCGACGTTGAAGAGTTCATTACGCTGAACTATCACCCTTACGACGGTGACGGAAGTTTCCTTGCGGGAGCCACCGAAAGAACAAAGGAATGCTTCGAGAAAGTGCAGGAGCTTCTCGTTGCGGAAAGAAAAGCAGGGGGCACCCTCAAGGTTGATGCCAGCAGAATCATGAGAATCAACGCCTTCGGACCGGGCTATATCCTGCCGGGCAAGGACATTATCGTGGGACTTCAGACGGACGAACCTCTGAAGAGAGGCATTTGTCCTTTCGGCGGAATCAAGATGGTAAGAGAAGAAGTCAAAGAATACGGACAGGAACTGCCGAAGGAAATCGACAATATGTTCAACTACATCACGACCCACAACGACGGCGTTTTCAAGGCGTATTCCAGCGAAATGAGAGCGGTAAGACATCTGGGATTCATCACCGGACTTCCTGACGCATACGGACGCGGCAGAATCATCGGGGACTACAGAAGATGCGCTCTTTATGGTATCGATTATCTCATCGAAGAGAAGAAAAAGGACCACGAAACCATCGCTTCCAGACACGTGATGAACGAAGAAAACATCAGAACCGCAGAGGAAATCACCAACCAGATCACCGCCCTCAAGGAAATCAAGAAGATGGCAGAAAGCTACGGCTTCGATATTTCCGGACCGGCAAAGGACGTAAAGGAAGCCATTCAGTGGACCTATTTTGCTTACCTTGCAGGCATAAAAGAAGAAAACGGCGCGGCGATGTCCATCGGCAGAACCTCCACATTCATTGACATCTATGCAGAGAGAGACTTGGCAAACGGCACATATACGGAAGAACAGATTCAGGAATTTGTTGACGACTATATCCTGAAGCTCAGAGTTGCCCGTCACCTGAGAACCAACGAATACAACGAATTATTCGGCGGAGATCCGATGTGGATCACAGAGGGTATCGGCGGCGTCGGCATGGACGGCAGACACAAGGTAACCAAGAACTCCTACCGAGTGCTTCAGACCCTTTACAATCTCGGACCTGCACCGGAGCCAAACCTTACGGTATTATGGTCGGAGAAGCTTCCGGAACCATTCAAGAAGTTCTGCGCTCAGGTTTCCATCGACACCGACTCCATTCAGTACGAAAACGACGACAAGATGAGACCGTTCTACGGCGAAGACTATTCCATCGCCTGCTGCGTATCCGCAATCCAGATGGGTCAGCAGATTCAGTTCTTCGGCGCAAGATGCAACCTTGCCAAGATCCTGCTTCTCGGCTTAAACGGCGGCATCGACGAAAGAACCGGGGAACACGTAGGTCCCCAGATGGAACCGGTTGGGGACGGACCAATCGACTTTGAGGACGCATGGAAGAGATTTAATATCTACCTTGCGTGGTTATGTGAGCTGTATGTAAATATTATGAATATCATTCACTTTATGCATGACAAATACGACTATGAAAGCTCCCAGATGGCATTCCTTAACTCCGAGCTTAAGCGCCTTATGGCATTCGGCGTTGCGGGCTTCTCCGTTGCGGCAGACTCCCTTTCCGCCATCAAATATGCAAAGGTTTATCCGATCAGAGACGAGAAGGGCGTAATCGTTGACTACAGAACCGAAGGAGATTTCCCAAAATACGGCAACGACGACGACAGAGTTGACGAAATCGCCGTAAAGATTTCCGAAAGAACCATCGAAGAGCTGAGAAAGCACCCGGCTTACAGAAACGCAGTCCACACCCTGTCCGTACTTACCATTACTTCAAACGTAATGTACGGCAAGAAAACAGGCAACACCCCTGACGGAAGAAGAGCAGGCACCCCGTTTGCTCCGGGAGCAAACCCGATGCACCAGAGAGACAGCCACGGCGCCATCGCGTCCTTAAACTCCGTTTCGAAGATCGACTGGGATACCTGCCAGGACGGCGTTTCCAACACCTTCTCCATCACCCCGGAGACCCTGGGCAAAAACCCTGAGGAAAGAGCAGACGTCCTTAAGGAACTTCTGGAAGGCTACTTCAAGAGAGGCGCGCACCATCTGAACGTAAACGTTTTGAACCGTGCGGTACTGGAAGACGCCTACGAAAATCCGGACAAATATCCGAACCTGACCGTAAGAGTTTCCGGATATGCCGTAAGATTTAACGCGCTGTCCAAGAATCACCAGAAAGAAGTCATCGCAAGAACCTTCCATGAGGCTATTTAGTTACCGCAGCGAAAATTTGCGAAAGGAAGGTCCGGCGAGATGATAGGAAAAATTCACTCCATTGAGACCTTTGGCGCTGTAGACGGACCGGGCATTCGAACTGTATTTTTTATGCAGGGGTGCCCGGCGCGGTGCCTTTATTGCCACAACCCCGATTCCTGGTCCCTTGAAGGCGGCGAGAAAATTGAGGTTAGCGAAATCCTGCATTGGGCGCTGAGGGGAAAACCCTATTACGGCGGAAAAGGCGGCGTTACCTTCAGCGGAGGAGAACCTCTCTTGCAGGGAAAATTCCTCACCGAGGCGATGTGCGCCCTGAAAAAAGAGGGGATAAACAGCGCCATCGACACCAGCGGAACCTATGTGGACGAGTTTACGGAGGAAGCGATCCGCTGCTCGGATCTGGTGCTCCTTGACATCAAACATACCGACCCGGAACGGTTTGAAATAATTACAGGAAAATCCCAGGAAACTCTTTTTGAACTCATCGACATCATCAATCGTCAGCAGAAACATGTTTGGGTGCGCCATGTGGTGGTGCCGGATATCAACGACACCCCGGAGGACATGGAAGCCCTGAATGGGTTTATGAAAAAGATAAGATATGTTGACAAAGTGGAACTTTTGGGCTATCATACAATGGCAGTCGAAAAGTACGGTAAGCTCGGAATCACCTATAGGCTTAAGGGCGTACCGGCGATGGACAGCGCAAGGCTCATGGAGCTGCAAAAGCTTATCCATAAGCCTGCCGAGGCTGTGAGCCGGGTGGCTTTGTAGCCTTGCAATTTGTGGTGACGAGGGGTTCCAATGGACAATACTTTAATTTACAATAAACCGATAACTATCGGAAACATACTCAAATTTACCGTGCCGACAATGGTTAGAATGCTGTTCGTTTCCATGTATTCAATCGTTGACGGCATTGTTGTCTCCAATTATATAGGCAGTCTCGGACTCTCTGCGATAAACATCGTCTTTCCGGTGCTGAATGTTTGCATGGCGATAACCTTTGTCTTTGCAACCGGGGGAAACGCCCTCATCGGCAAGTTGCTGGGAGAGGGAAAAAAGGAAGAGGCATGCAGCTTTTTTACACTGGTAATACTGGTAAATCTGGCGGTAATGGCGGTGATGCTGGCGGTTTTCCTCGGCTTTGGGGAAGAAATCTACCTGCACATCGGCTCCGACGAAGAAATTTTGCCTTACTGCATGGAATACGGGACCATCATGGTTCTTGCGGGACCCATATGGTCGCTGCAAATCCTGTTTCAGGGCTTTCTGGTTACCGCAGACAGACCGAATCTGGGGCTTTGGCTCTCCATCGCGGCGGGGGTTTTGAATATAATTTTGGATATTTTATTGGTGGGATATCTGGACTTTGGAATCGCCGGGGCGGCTTACGCTTCCATGGCGGGAATGGTCGTTGCGGGGCTTTTGCCTTTGCTTGTATTCGCAAATCCAAAGAGCCTGCTGCATTTTGCAAAGCCGAAATGGACGGGAAAGGCGCTGCTCTATTCCATGGGAAACGGAGCCTCCGAAATGGTTACCAGCCTTTCCAGCGCAATCACGACGGCGCTGTTCAATCTCCAGATGATGGCAATCGTCGGGGAAAAGGGCGTCGCGGCAATCAGCGCGGTGCTTTACCTGCAATTTCTCTTTGTGGCGATTTTCGTGGGATTTTCCATGGGAATCGGTCCCCTTTTCAGCTATAATTACGGATCGGAAAATCGGGATAATATAAAGAAGCTTTTTGCCATCGCCATGAAGATTATCGGGGTAATTTCCGTGTCCATGTTTGCCATCGCCGAAATTTTTGACAGACCGCTGGTGATGATATTTGCTTCCCACGATGAAACCCTCGCGGAGCTTATGGTTACGGGCTTTCGAATCGTGGCGGTGAGCGTGGTTTTCAGCGGAATCAATATTTTTGCCTCGGGATTTTTCACGGCTCTGAACAACGGAAAGATTTCTGCGTTTATTTCAATCCTCAGAACCCTGATATTCGAGGCGGGGGCGCTGCTGCTATTGCCGAAGTTCTTCGCTATCGACGGGGTCTGGTGGGCGCTTCCTGCTGCGGAAATCGGTGCCTTTGTCATAATCCTATTTCTGCTTGCGAAGTACAGGAAAAGATATGGCTACTGAGAAATGATTAACAAAAAATTATGATTTTTTCACAGAAAAACACGAAAAAATTCAAAAAAACTATTGACAAACAACAAAACCGGTGGTAAACTGCGTATTGTACTTAATAAAAAAACCTTTGAGGGAGAAGTAAAACTGATTTACGGTCTCACAGCGAGCTTGGGACGGTGGAAGCCGAGCAGATGCAGATTCAGAATAATGGGCTCCTGAGGGCGAGGGGAAAGCAAAAGTTCGAAACGAGCGGCGTAAGTATCTGAGACGAGACTCCTGCGTAAGTGGAGAGGGGCGTGATGGCGCTCTGCAGAGAGGATTTTGCGAAAGCAGGATCAAACAAGGTGGCACCGCAGGTATAACCTGTCCTTGAGTTATTCATGGACGGGTTTTTTGATTTTTGCGAAACAGAAAGGAGACAAAAAATGAAAAAGACAGCAAAGAAGTTAATGGCGGTATTGATGATTTTAGCGGTT
>CAVHEY010000030.1:8267-12100 GCA_963635155.1 Bacteroides stercoris | reverse complement strand
TAAATCGCATAGGAAATGACTTCTCTGTCCGTTCCCTCAAGCCCCAGCTCATCTTGCAGCTTCTTTCTGATTCCCTCAAAGTCCTCCGGCGGAAGCAGCTCTCCCGGTCTGCAAGTAATCGGCTTCTTGTCTTTCAGCACAACCTTTTGGATATCCTCAGGGAAGCCGCCCTCCGGCTGACCCATCATACCCTCGAAGTAGGAAACCGTGGAATCCGGGAAGTCGATGTTTACGCCTTTTTCCACGATATTTTCAGGGGTAAGCCCGTTCTGAACCATGAAAATCGCAAGATCCCCCACAACCTTTGAGGACGGAGTAACCTTTACGATGTCTCCCAGCATTGCGTTTACCGCCTTATACATATCCTTAACCTCTTTCAGCTTATGCCCAAGCCCGAAGGATTCCACCTGCGCCTGCAAGTTGGAATACTGTCCTCCCGGAATCTCGTATTTGTAGATTTCCGCAGAAGCCGTCTGAAGTTCGGATTCAAATTCCTTATAAACCGGACGAACGTCTCTCCAGTATTCGCTGATTCTCTGAAGTCCGTCAGAATCAAGCTCCGTATCTCTGTCGGAGTTTTGCAGGGACGCTACGATGGAGTTAAGCGCCGGCTGGGAAGTCAGTCCCGACATGGAGTTAAAGGCCGCGTCGATGATATCAACTCCTGCCTGAGCCGCCATAAGCACCGTCGCCACGCCGTTTCCGGAGGTGTCGTGGGTGTGCAGATGGATCGGAATACCGATTTCCTGTTTCAGGGTTCCGATGAGCTTCGAAGCCGCCGTCGGTTTCAGCAGCCCGGACATATCCTTGATGCCGAGAATGTGGGCGCCGCGTTTTTCCAGCTCCTTCGCCATTCTTACATAGTAGTCAAGGGTGTATTTTGTTCTGGACGGATCCAGAATGTCTCCTGTATAGCAAAGGCAAGGCTCTGCAATCATTCCCTGATTGAGGGTTTCGTCCAGAGCGATTTCCATGCCCTGAATCCAGTTCAGGGAGTCGAAGATTCTGAACACGTCGATTCCCGCCTTTGCGGACTGTTTTACAAATTCACGGATTACATTGTCCGGATAGTTCTTATATCCTACGGCATTTGCACCTCTGAGGAGCATCTGCATCAGGATGTTCGGGCATTTTTCCCGGAGCATTTCCAGTCTCTCCCATGGGTCTTCCTTGAGGAAGCGGTACGCCGTATCAAAGGTAGCCCCGCCCCACATTTCCAGGGAGAAAAGCTTGCGTCCGTAAACGGAAACCGCCGGAGCGATTTTTTCCATATCCACGGTTCTTACCCGGGTTGCCATCAGGGACTGCTGAGCGTCACGCATCGTGGTATCCGTAACAAAGAGTCTCTGCTGTTTTCTTACCCACTGGGTAAAGTCTCTTGCACCCATCTCGTCGAAAAGCTGTTTCGTGCCTCTGCCCTGCAAATCCGCAAGCTCCGAACTCTTGAATTTCGGGAAAACCGGAACGTTGTAGCTCTTTTTCATGCCCTTTGTTTCGTTGACAAACTTGTTGCCCAGGAACTCGATCACCCGAAGCTCCGTATCCTGAACCTTGCCGATGTCCAGCAAGTCCGGAGTGTTTGCGATAAAGCCCGTGTCGCATTCTCCCGCCGCAAAGGTCGGGTGGTTCAGTACGTTGAGCATGAACGGAATGTTGGTCTTTACCCCCTTGATGATGGTTTCCCCAAGGGCGCGGATTGCCTTTCTTCTGGTGTCGTCAAAGGTTCTGCCGAAGGCGGTTACCTTGAGCAAAAGCGAATCGTAGAACGGCGTGATGGTAGAGCCTTGGAAGCCGTTACCGCCGTCCAGTCTGATGCCAAAGCCGCCCGGTGATCTATAGGATTCGATAGTTCCGGTGTCAGGCATGAAATCGTTGGTGGGATCTTCTGTCGTGATTCTGCACTGAATTGCGTGACCCGTTACCTTGATGTCCTTTTGGCTCTTGATGCCGATTTCCTGGCTGTCCAGTCGGTAGCCCTGTGCCACGAGAATCTGAGCCTGCACGATGTCGATTCCGGTAACCATTTCCGTTACCGTATGTTCCACCTGAATCCGTGGGTTCATTTCGATAAAATAGTGTTTGCCCGTGGTGTGGTCGAGAAGAAATTCAACGGTACCTGCCGAGCGATAGTCCACCGCTTTCGCAATCTTGATGGCGTCCTCGCAGATCGCCTTGCGCTGAGCGTCTGTCAGGCAAAGCGCCGGAGTAAACTCGATTACTTTCTGGTGTCTTCTCTGGATAGAGCAATCACGCTCGAAAAGATGAACGATATTGCCTTCCTTGTCGCCCAAAATCTGCACTTCGATGTGCTTCGGGTTTTCTAAGTATTTTTCGATGAAAATATCGTCAATTCCGAAAGCCTTCGCCGCTTCCGAACGAGCGGAACGGAACTGCGGAAGCAATTCTTCTTCGGTTCTTACGATTCTCATTCCTCTGCCGCCGCCGCCTGCCGCCGCTTTGAGCATAACCGGGTAGCCGCAGGAATTGGCAAATTCGATGGCTTCTGCCTCTGTTTCAATCGCCTTTTCAACCCCCGGAACCGTCGGAACACCTACGGAATGTGCTACGATCTTTGACTGAATCTTGTCTCCGAGGCTGTTCATCATCTCGGCGGTCGGTCCGATGAACTCGATGCCCGCCTCTGCGCAGGTCTTTGCGAATTCTTCGTTTTCCGCAAGGAAGCCGTAGCCCGGGTGAATGGCATCTACGCCCTTCGCCTTTGCCAGGGCGATGATTTCGTCAATGCTCAGGTAAGCTCCCACCGGAGTTTTGCCCTTCCCGATTTGGTACGCCTCGTCTGCCTTTGTTCGGAACAAAGAATTTTTGTCCTCTTCGGAGTAAATCGCAACCGTTCTGATTCCCAGCTCTCTGCAAGCTCTGAAAACTCGGATTGCAATCTCGCCTCGGTTGGCGACAAGTACTCTCTTGAATTTCTTGATTTCTCCCATTTTTACTCTCCTAAAAAAATTTTACTTAACCATTACTTGACCATTACTTAACCATATGAATATCCATCTGCGGATAAGGTATTTCTATATTTGCTTCATCAAAAGCTATTTTCACTTGCTCCGGCAAGTAATATTTAATCGTCCAGAATTTCTCTGTATTACACCATGTAAAGAAGTCGATCAGCATTGCGCTGTCGCCATGAGCCGAAACTCCTATCAGCGGCGCCGGGTCATCTAATATATCCGGACAGGTTTCTGCCACTGCCAGCAACGTATCTCTCATCTTTGAAAGATCCGTATCGTAGGCAACGGTGAACTTCAGATCCACCCTCCTGATCGGCTCTCTCGTGCAATTCGTAAGCACAGATGATGTGATAGTGCCGTTTGGAATGGCTATGACCTTGTTGTTGTAGGACTTGAGAGTGGTTACCATAAGGTCAATGCTCTGGACAAATCCCGCAGTCCCGGCAACTTCGATATAGTCCCCCTTTACAAAGGGTTTACTCACTAAGATTATCAAGCCGCCTGCCACATTTCCCAAGCTGTCCTTCATGGCAAGGGCGATCGCTGCGCCTCCGGCTCCCAGCACCGTCACCAGGGGCGCCGTTGGAATATTGAGGCAGGTAAGCGCCACGATAAAAATCACCGTATAGGCGATGTACTTGATGGTATTCAGCAGAAATTTGTACACCGACGCATCTAAGGAGCTCTTCGCAAGGAGCCTCCCGGCAAATCGAAGCAGGAGCTTCGTAAGAAGCACTCCCACCGCCACCACTATCAGCGCCGCCAAAATATTCTCTCCGTATGCCAGCATCTTCTCAAGGGTTTTTTCCGAAAAATTCATTGCGGTTTCCCTCCTTTTCCTCGTCTATGCAAACTATCAAC
>CAVHEY010000030.1:0-8202 GCA_963635155.1 Bacteroides stercoris | reverse complement strand
TCCAGCTCGTGCAAAAGTTTCTTTCTCAGTCTTATATCGTCAGGGGTGATTTCCACAAGCTCGTCGTCGTTGATAAATTCCAGCGCCTCTTCCAGGGTAAAGGTTCTCGCCGGCGTGAGTTTGATCGCCTCGTCGGAGCCTGCCGCCCGCATATTGCTGACTTTCTTCGCCTTGCAGGGATTTACCACCATGTCGTCGTTTCTGGAATTCATGCCCACGATCATGCCCTCGTAAACCTTGGTTCCCGGTTCCACGAACATCTGGACTCTTTCTCCGATGTTGAAAAGGGCATAAGGGGTGCATACTCCCTCTTCCTGGGCGATGGCGACGCCGTTTGTACGCTGAGGAATCTCCCCTTTGTATTCGTCAAAGGAATCGAAACGTCTTACCATGGTTCCCTCACCCCGGGTATCGTTGATAAACTCGCTTCGGTAGCCCAATAAGCCTCTGGTCGGCACAAGATATTCTATGCGGGAATATCCGTTTTCTCCCGACATTTGTTTCATGAGACCCTTTCTGATATTCAATTTATTGATAACGGTACCGGCATATTCGTCCGGCACGGAAATAACCACTTCTTCAATGGGTTCCAAAGGTTTTCCCTTTTCGTCTCGGTGCAGGATTACCTCCGGCTTTGAAACCGCAAGCTCGTAGCCCTCCCGCCTCATGTTTTCGATGAGAATGGAAAGGTGCAGTTCCCCTCTGCCGGAAACCTTGAAACAGTCCGTAGAATCCGTTTCCTCCACCACAAGTCCCACGTTTACTTCCAGCTCCTTGTTCAGTCTTTCCCGAATGTGTCTGGAAGTTACAAACTTGCCAACCTTGCCGGCAAACGGTGACTTATTTACCATAAAGTTCATGGACAGAGTCGGTTCTTCGATATGAATCATTTCCATGGGCTGCGGGTCCTTCGGGTCGCAAATGGTTTCCCCAATGGAAATATCCGAAATTCCCGATACCACCACGATATCTCCGCAGTGCGCCTCTGGCACCGCCGTGCGCTTCAGTCCTCTGTATACGAAAACCTGATTTATCTTGCGGGAGACGATGCTGCCGTCTGCCTTTGCCACCGCAACGGTCTGCCCCTCTTTAATGGTTCCCTTGGTGATTCTGCCGATCCCCAGCCTGCCGATGTAGTCGTCATAGGCAAGGGTGGAAACCTGAAATTGCAGAGGCTCCTCGTCCAGGTCGGGGTAAGGCTTGCAATGCTCGATGATCGTGTCAAACAGCGGCGTAAGGTCAAGCCCTCCGTAGCCCGCCGGACTCTTTTTAATCTTGGCATCGCCTTCTCCCACCAGCACGCCCAAGGCTTCCTCCGGGTCTTTGACTGCGATTCCCTGACGGGCGATTCCGTAAAGGATTGGGAAGTCAAGCTGGTCGTCGTTTGCTTCCAGATCCATGAAAAGCTCGTAAACCTCGTCCACCACCTCGTCGATTCTGGCGTCCTTTTTGTCCAGCTTGTTTATGAACAGAATCGGGTTAATGCCCTGTTCCAGTGATTTTTTCAGAACAAACCGTGTCTGGGGCATCGGACCTTCGCTGGAATCTACCAGCAGGATAACCGTATCCACCGTCTTCATGATACGTTCCACCTCGGAGCTGAAGTCCGCGTGTCCCGGCGTATCCACGATGTTTATTTTTACATCGTTATGCATAATGGAACAGTTTTTTGAATAAATCGTGATTCCTCTTTCTCTTTCGATGTCGTCGCTGTCCATAACGCAGTCCACGACTTCTTCGTTCGCTCTGAAAACGCCGCTTTGATTCAGGAAAGCGTCCACCAAAGTCGACTTTCCCGCGTCTACGTGGGCTATTACAGCTATATTGATAATCTTCTCTTTTTGACTCATTACGTATTCCCTCTTTCGTTGAAATTTTAACAATTTCGCGTAGATTTCAATAACAATTTATTGTATCATAACACGCCGGAGCTTGCAAGCCCCGGCGCAGAATATTTGACTTTTTACTTTTGCCTTTTTTGCTCTGTCAAGGCGTTTTAGACCCTGTATCTTTTTATGATCGCTTCCGCCACCCGGATACCGTCCACTGCGGAGGAAGTTATGCCTCCCGCATAACCGGCTCCCTCGCCACAGGGGTAAAATCCCAAAAGAGGCTCGATACCGCCGCTACTCTCTAAGCTTCCCTGCATAAACTCGTCCCGGATTATGCGTACCGGCGAGGAGCTTCTGGTTTCCACCGCCGTCACCACAGCGCTGTCATCGTCAAATCCTTTGATTTTCCTGCCTAAGTGCGGCATGGCTTCCCGAAAGGCGGCAAGGGCAAATTCGGGCAGGGAGTTTTCCACTGCATAAGCCCTGCCCTCCCGCAACTCGCCCCAGGTGGATTTCGGCGGTCGATATCCCCCGCCGCCGTTTACAAAGGCAAGCTTTTCGTATTTTTTCTGAAAGGCTGCTCCTGCAAGAACGTCCTCCGAACCGAAGTCCGAGACCCGCACATCGCAAAGCAGGGCGCTGTTCGCTACGCCGCTGGCGCGATCCCGATAGCTCATGCCGTTTGTCACGACGCCTCCCTCCTCAGAGGAAGCGACGATGACCTCTCCCCCGGGGCACATACAAAAGGTATACACCCCTCTGCCATCTCGGCATCTGTGATTTATTTTGTAATCCGCCGGAGGAAGTCCCAGCTCCTCTGCCGGCGCTCCATACTGTGCCCGGTCGATCAGCTCCTGCGGGTGTTCGATTCTCACCCCTATGGAAAAAGGCTTCTGCTCCATGTGGATTCCCTTTTCCCGGAACATTCTGAAGGTATCTCTTGCGCTGTGTCCCATTGCAAACACCGCCGCCTGGCAGGAAAGAATCTCTTCTCCGAGGTATTTTCCGGCTACATCGATTTTCCTGACAGTCAAAGCCTTTAATTTTTTCTCTGTTCCTGTATCTTCAACTTGCACGCCGCAAACCTGAGAATCGAAGCGGACTTCGCCCCCCAGGGCGATGATTTCCTCTCTGATGTTTTTTACCACTTCTCGGAGGATATCCGTACCCACATGGGGTTTCTGTTTATATAATATGTCCTCCGGCGCTCCGGCTTTTACCAGTTCTTCCAGCACTTTTGCGATTCTGACGTCCTTTATGCCGGTGGTAAGCTTTCCGTCGCTGAAGGTTCCCGCGCCTCCCTCGCCGAACTGGGGGTTGGACTGCGGATTGAGTTTTCCCTCTTCCCAGAATCGTTTTACGGTTTCGGTCCGTTCCTCGACTCGCTGTCCCCGTTCCAGCACGATGGGTCGATATCCCGCCTGCGCCAGAACAAGGGCGGCAAACATTCCTCCGGGTCCAAAGCCAACGATGATCGGTCTTTCTTTCAGCGGTAAGGCATCAGCGCCGGTCTCCGGAAATTTGTAGGCGGTATCCGGGGCGATTTCCAGTTTCACCTTGCCATCTGAAGCAAGCCTTGCCGTCTTCGCCGGATTTTTTTTATATACGCAAACAAAATCCACCGAGTAAACCAGATAAATGTTGCCTTTCTCTCTGGCGTCAATGGATTCTCTGGCAATTTTCCAGTCTTTTATGAGCAAATCGCTCCTGCCCAGTTTTTTTAAAATCTTTTGGGGCAGAAGCTCCCGACTTTCGCCGGGTCTTAGTTTTATCTGATGTATTCTGTACATTTTTTCCTCAAACGCTTTTCAATCGTTATCCATCTCTTAAAGCTTCGCCGCAATTCCTTTCCCCGCAAGGATTCCCGTCAGCCACGCATGGTGAAGATTAAAGCCCCCGCAGGGTCCCGCGTAGTCCGTAATCTCACCGCTAAAATACAGTCCCGGAATGATTTTTGACTCCATGGTGTCCTCCCGGATTTCTTCCCAAGGCACTCCGCCGCAGGTTATCTGGGCTTCTTTCCAGCCTTTTAAACCGGTAATCGGTATTCTGAAATTTTTGACCTTTTCTATCAGCGCTTTCCGCTCTTTTTCCGTAAGCTCGGAGCTAAATCCGGAAAGAGCCTTTTCCGCGTCTATGCCTGTCCCGGCAACAATCGCTTCCCCAAGGGGGCGCTTCACCAGGCTGCTTAGCGCGTTGCACAAGTCTATAGCGCCGCCTGCCGTCCCCGCCACGGATCGATTCCCACCAGCCTTTTCAGACATTCGCAGGAGATAGCGTTCCAGTGTCTCCTCCTCAAAGTCAGGGACAAAATCGCAGACCAGCTCATATCCCGCAAAGGATAATTCGCCCGCTTTTCCTGTGGGTTTTACGCTGTTTGACAGGTTCATTACGCAGATTCCCGAAAGGCTGTCCTCTCTGAACTGAATTTCTCCGACTTCCGCCGCAATTTCCTCTCCGTAAAAGCAAAGCTTCACCCCTGCCTTTACCCGCAGCCCTTTCAGACGCCTTATTTCCGGCAGATCCGTACAGATTGCGGTGAGTCCGGGAGCCGGGGGAATTACCCGGTGCCCCAGCTTTCTTGCCATTACATATCCGTCCCCGGTGGTTCCCATGGCCGGATAGGATTTCCCCCCGGTCGCCAGCAAGACCTTCTCCGCGCAGAGGCTTCTGTTCTCGCCTTTTTCCTCAAGCAAAAGAAGGAAGCCGCCCTCGGGGCGCGCTTCCACCTTTTTTACTTCGCTGCTCAGCCTTATCTCCGCGCCGGCAAAAACCGTCTCCTCCGTAAGAAGAGCCGCAAGCTGCTTTGCGTCTTCGCTGTAGGGATACAGTCTTCCATCTGCGTCCTTTCTCAGAAGAATTCCGCTTTCCTCAAAAAAGGGGAAGACCTCTTTATCCCCTGCACAGGCGACATTGGAAAGATTGCATCTGCCGTTTCCCGTGACCTCAAGCTTCTTCGCCGCGCGTTCTTTTTTTTCCAACAGAATTACCGAAATTTTCGGATTGGTTCTTTTTATCGTCAGAGCCGCCGCAAGTCCGGAAGCTCCCGCGCCTATAATCGCAACATCATAATCAAAATTACTGATTTTGCTCATTCTCGGTTACCTCTGTACCCGGCTTCGGCACCATCGTAACGTCCAGCAGTTCCTCCGGCGTTTCCTCGATTACCTTAACCTCGGCTCTCGCCTCTTTTGCAACCTTAATCGCCTCTTTTGCCGCCTCGTGAGCCTCAATCGCCTTCGCCGCCGCGTCCTGAAGCATTTCCTCCTTGGTTTTGAGGAGCGTCGGCTTCATGATGATGATCATCGCTCCGATGTGGAAAATATTGAATCCCTGCACAACGATGCAAAGTCCCACCATAGTGATAGTAGCCAAGTTAAAAATATCCACGTCAAAGAAGACATAAATGCCGGCGATCAGATTCAGCAACCCGATGGCCATGTGGTCGTAGAACATTCTGTCCCGCTTATTCATGTTTTCCCAGCCCATGACGAAGTTTCTTGCGCCGGTGGTGATAACCCAAAGTCCCAGAACCATCGGGACAACCGCGTCCGCCGACAGCTTGTTCAAAAGGATCAATCCTCCCAGGAGGAATGTGGTCATGCCGTCAATCAAGATCCACGTTCTGTCGTCCTCATCGCCTCTGTAGCTGTTATAGGACAAGCATTCCACGATACCGCCCAAAACAAACAAAATACCGATAACAAAGGCAACCGACATAAAGGTAATACCGCCGTTTGCAATTAAATATATTCCAGCACCCATAAAAAGAATGCCTGTAAGCATGGTTAAAATTCTCAAAATCTTGTCCTCCTCGCCTATTCATTATACTTGGAAATCCC
The DNA here is from genome assembly GCA_963635155.1 of Bacteroides stercoris. Classification (GTDB taxonomy): domain Bacteria; phylum Bacillota; class Clostridia; order Peptostreptococcales; family Anaerovoracaceae; genus CAG-238. Next base: position 2,528 of record CAVHEY010000030.1, on the reverse strand, counting down.
TTTCAAGTCAAGAAAGGGGCTTTTTCTTCACAAAATATACAAAAAATATGTTATAATTACACCGAAAGACAGGCAAAAATAAATGCGCAAAATAAATGCGTCGAACAAAAGAGATTTACGAGATAGATGAAAGGAGGGCGAAGATGGACAGAGTGATTCTTCACTGCGATATGAACAGTTTTTTCGCTTCGGTGGAGCTGCTGGAGCACCCCGAGCTTCGCGCAAAACCCGTGGCGGTATGCGGCGATCCGGACAGCAGGCACGGCATTATCCTTGCCAAAAACGAAGCGGCGAAAAAATACGGCATAAAAACCGCCGAAACCATCTGGCAGGCGCGAAAGAAATGCCCCGGTCTCCTTTTTCTGCCCCCTCACATGGATAAATATAAGCGATTTTCACAGGAGCTTAACAAGATCTATCAGCGCTACACCGACCTGGTGGAGCCTTTCAGCATCGACGAGTCCTGGCTTGACGTAACCGCCAGCACGGAGCTTTTCGGCAGCGGAAAACACATTGCCGACGAGATAAGAAAGACCGTAAAACGAGAGCTGGGGCTTACCCTCTCGGTGGGGGTGTCCTTTAACAAGACCTTCGCCAAGATGGGCTCGGAATACAAAAAGCCCGATGCCACCACGGAAATCACCCGGGAAAACTACAAGGAGCTTCTCTGGGGTTTAAATGCCGGAGAAATGTTCTTTGTGGGAAAAGCCACCGCCCAAAAGCTTGCCGGTATCGGTATCAAAACCATCGGGGATATCGCTGTAAACAGTCCGGAAGCCCTTTCCGCGCTCCTTGGAAAATCCGGCAGGTTGCTGTGGGAACACGCCAACGGCATGGACGATTCTCCTGTGGCGCATTTCAGCCATCGGGAAAAGATAAAATCCGTGGGCAACGGAGCCACCTTCAAGCGCAACCTTACCACCGAAGACGACGTCAGAATCGCCCTTACCGCCCTTTCCGATACGGTCAGCGGCAGGCTTCGAAAATATGCCATGAAAGCCTCCGGGGTAAAAGTGGACATCAAGGACCCGGACTTTCGGGTCATCTCCCGCCAAAAACAGCTTCCCGTTCCCACAAACATCAGCGGGGATTTTGTCAAAGCCGCAATGGAAATCCTGCGCTCCGTCTGGAAAGAGGGACAGCCGATCCGCTTAATCACGGTTACGGGAATTTATCTCGTTGACGAGGACGAGGACACCCAGATGAGCCTGTTCGGCGGGAATGAAGAAACGCGAAAAAAAGGCGAAACCCTTGAACGCGCCATGGATTCCGTAAGAGAAAAATACGGCTCCTCCTCCATAGGATTTGCCGCAGTACTTGACAATGATATCGGTGTGCAGGTAGGCGGTTCGCCTCACGAAAACAAGCCGAAATAAATATCGAAATAAAATTGGAAAAAATATAGCGAAAGGCGCTCCTTCAGATTGCCGACCGATCCGTCCTGTCCGAATTCGTTTCCTGACCGCTGAGGACCCGCGTCGCCTGCACCCGGTTTGCAGCTCCCAGCTTTTTATACAGATTGGAAGCATGAACCTTTACCGTGTTGGGCGACAGGTACATTGCGCTTGCAATTTCTTTGTTGTTCCTGCCCTCCAAAATGTACAGGGCGATTTCCCGCTCTCTTTGGCTCAAAGCGTATCTTTCGAATACTTTTTCTAACTTGCCCTGTTCGTCTGTGTCTTCGATGGTTGTTCCGTCCGTTTCTTTCGATTCGCCATGCGTCTCTGCTGCGGCGCTTTCTGCCACAGGGCTTTCTTCGGCAGAAATCTCGACCCTTTGCTGCCCGGCTGCGCCACCGCTTTCCTGCGCCGCGGCTAGGATTGACTTCCACACAAAGACAAGGTTTGCCGTATTAAACGCCAGCCAAAATACGATGTACACAATCTCGTCGTTTACGAAGAAAACATACTCCGTCCGCTGGTCTATGATGGTAACGGTGGAAACGATGCAAAGAAGCACGCAAAGAGCGTTATACAGGATAATGTTGGAATATGCCCGTTTCCCCTCTCTGTGTTTCAGGGATTTCAGGTACTTTCTGCCCAAGATAAGCACCATCGCCATGGGAATCAAATTGAGGAAAAACATTACCGAGGCGTAGACTTTGTCGTCGGGATAAATCGGTCCCAGAGAATGGATACTGTCGCCGAAAAGCACGGACATTCCGATAACTACGAACCATATATCCAGCCCCCAGGGTTTCGGGCTGCCTGTCAGCCTGCGTTCAACCTCAAGGAGCGCGTACAAAATCACGATTTCCAGCGCATTTTGAAACACATAAATCCATTGCACGCCCGCGCTGCCGATCATTCCGCCCAAAAATCCCGTCAGAAAATCGCAGAAATTAAACACAAAAACGAGACCGAGAAATACGGTCATGCCGTTACTGAGCATCATGGTGCTGTCCGCTTCGAGGTGTTTGCCCTTTGCCGTAATCTGAACGGTGATGGCGCTGGCCCCGATGATAATTGTCGCTATATAGCCGAGTATAAGATATTCGTGCATTTTCTACCTCTTAAATACCACCCACA
>CAVHEY010000029.1:0-12508 GCA_963635155.1 Bacteroides stercoris | reverse complement strand
TATTTTTTATATAGATTGTAAAATACGTACCTTTTATGTAATATTTTATACTTTTACTGTAATTGATGTAAAAAGGTAAGCGTCAAGCAAGGTCTGCCGGCTTTTTTCTTTACAAAAATTTTATATCCGCCGCCTCTTGACGTTAACGGAGTGAAGTGTTATACTTGTATACAGGTATAAAAAATGTTTATTTAGGAGGTTGGCTATGCTTGAGATTTCATCAAAGACGAATCTTTTAGAACAAAATATCTACAAATATTCCCTGCAAGATGTGGAAGAACCGAATCTTTATCGGGAGATGTTTGACTACGAAGAAGTTCCCAAAATTGCATTTAACCAGAGGCGGGTGCCGATGAATATGCCTACCGATATTTGGATCACGGACACGTCCTTTCGGGACGGAATGCAGTCCATGGCGCCCTATACGGTAAAGCAGCGGGTGGATTTGTTCAAGTATCTGGCAAGACTGGGTGGACCTTACGGAATTATCCGCCAATCCGAATTTTTCATATACACAAAGCAGGATCAGGAGGCGATCGAAAAGTGTATGGAGCTTGGCTACAAGTTTCCGGCGATTACCACTTGGATCCGCGCCAAAAAAGAAGACTTTAAGAAGGTTAAGGAGCTGGAAATCGAGGAGACCGGTATCCTCGTATCCTGTAGCGATTATCACATTTTCAAGAAAATGGGCATGACCAGAAGACAGGCGATAGACTTTTACCTCGAGACTATCAGAGATGCCTTTGATGCAGGTATCGTTCCGAGGTGCCACTTAGAAGACATTACCAGGGCGGATTTCTACGGATTTGTAGTTCCCTTCGTAAACGAAATCATGGATCTGTCCCATGAAGTGGGAATGCCGGTAAAAATCAGAGCTTGCGACACCATGGGCTACGGCGTGCCCTACACCGGCGCGGCGCTTCCGCGAAGCGTAGCGGGAATTGTCTACGGGTTGCAGTATTACGCAGGGGTTCCCAGCGATATGATCGAGTGGCACGGACATAACGATTTCTATAAGGCGGTGGCAAACGCTACCACGGCTTGGCTCTACGGGGCAAGCGCGGTGAACTGCTCACTGCTGGGAATCGGCGAGCGCACAGGAAATATTCCGCTGGAAGCCATGGTTTTCGAATACGCGGCTCTCAGGGGCTCCTTGGACGGAATGGACCCTACAGTGATTACGGAAATTGCCGAATATTTCCAAAAGGAAATGGGCTACGAGATTCCGCCGATGACGCCTTTTGTGGGAGAAAATTTCAACGTGACGAAAGCCGGAATCCACGCCGACGGACTGATGAAGGACGAGGAAATCTACAATATTTTCAACACCAAAAAATTACTGAAACGGGCGCCGGGAGTTTCCATCAGCAACACCTCGGGACTTGCGGGAATCGCCTACTGGATAAACGAACATTTCAGACTGGAAGGGGACAAGAAGGTACATAAGGATCATCCGCTGGTCAAGGAACTGAAAGCCTGGGTGGACACCATGTACGAGGGCGGCAGAACCACCAGCCTTTCCACGGGAGAAATCGTGGCAAAGCTAAAGGAATCTGAGGAATGGAGGAAGCTCATCAATGATTGATTACAAGAACACATCTCTTGCAAATCAGGTGTTTGCATTGATTGAAAAAAATATTCTGACCGGAGTTTATCCGGCAGGGGAACTGATCACCGAGCCGAAGCTTTCAACGGAACTGGGAGTAAGCAGGACACCGGTTCGGGAGGCGCTGACAAGGCTTGAAGCCGAGAGGCTTATCAAGCAGACTGCCAGCGGCATGCTGGTGCTGGGCATCTCCCCAAAGGACGTAGACGAAATGTACGCGGTGAAAAAGGCGATCGAACCTTACGCCACCGTGCTTGCGATACAGAATATGACGGAGGAGGATTTGGCGCGCCTTAAAGAAATAATCGAGGAGCAGGAATTTTATGTGACAAAGGGCAACGCGGAAAAGATCAAGGATTTGGATACGGAATTCCACGACGTAATCTACGAAGCCAGCGGAAGCCCGACCTTCGCTTCAATCCTTTCGCCCCTGCATCACAAGCTGATGAAATTCAGGAAGGTTTCCCTGCAATTCAGTGACAGAAGCACCCAGTCGGTGGAGGAACACAAGAAAATCTTCGCGGCAATCGAAGCGAAGGACGAGGACGCCGCAAAGGCGCTCATGCTGGAGCATATAAACAACGCATATATCAATATCAAGGGAGGCATGTAAGATGGGACTTACCATAGCGCAGAAAATCATAAAAGAACATTTAATCAGCGGTGAAATGACCGTTGGCAGCGAAATTGCAATCAGAATCGACCAGACCCTCACCCAGGACGCCACGGGAACCATGGCATATCTGGAATTTGAGACCATGGGAGTGCCGAGAGTAAAGACGGAACTTTCGGTGGCGTACATCGACCACAACACTTTGCAGTCGGGCTTTGAAAACGCCGACGACCACAGGTTTATTCAGTCAATGGCAAAGAAACACGGACTGTATTTCAGCAGACCCGGCAACGGAATCTGCCATCAGGTTCATCTGGAACGCTTCGGAAAACCCGGGAAAACCCTCATAGGCTCAGACAGCCACACGCCTACCGGCGGCGGCATCGGAATGCTTGCCATGGGTGCAGGGGGGCTTGACGTTGCGGTTGCCATGGGAGGCGGCGCTTATTACATCACCATGCCGAAGATGATCAAGGTAAATCTCACGGGAAAGCTGGGGGATTTTGTTACAGCAAAGGATATCAGCCTTGAGATTCTCAGAATACTCAGCGTAAAAGGCGGAGTCGGTGCCATTATCGAATGGGGCGGCGAGGGCATAAAGACACTTTCTGTTCCGGAAAGAGCTACCATCACCAACATGGGAGCCGAGCTTGGTGCCACAACTTCGATTTTCCCATCAGATGAAGTAACCCACGAATTTTTGAAATCAGAAGGCAGAGAAGCCGATTTCACCCCGCTGGCAAGCGACGAAGATGCGGTTTACGATAAGGTTGTTAATATAAACCTTTCGGAATTAAAGCCGATGATAGCCTGTCCACACAGTCCGGACAATGTGGTGGCGGTGGAAACCCTGAAAGGCACGAAGGTTGATCAGGTTTGCATCGGTTCCTGTACTAACTCTTCCCTCTACGATATGCTTAAAGTCGCCGCGCTGCTCAAGGGAAAAACCATTTCCCCTGATGTGAGCCTTTCGGTTTCGCCGGGCTCAAAGCAGGTGCTTGCAATGCTGGCGGACTGCGGAGCTTTGACGGATATCCTGGCAAGCGGGGCGAGGGTGCTGGAATGTGCCTGCGGGCCGTGTATCGGAATGGGCTTTTCGCCAAATTCCGGCGGCGTATCCCTGAGAACCTTCAACCGGAACTTCGAGGGACGTTCCGGAACAAAGGACGCGAAGGTTTTCTTAGTGTCGCCTGAAACGGCGGTTGCCGCAGCCCTGACAGGGGAGATTACGGATCCGAGGCTTCTTGGAGAGATGCCGAAGGTTGAAATGCCGGAGAAATTCAAGATTGACGACAGCGCGATCCTTGCACCGGCTCCCGCTTCTGAGGCGGACTCGGTAGAAATCCTCAGAGGTCCGAATATCAAGCCGTTCCCGGACAGCAAGCCTCAGGAAGATGAGCTTACCGCTGCGGTTTCCCTGAAAGTAGGGGACAATATTACCACAGACCATATCATGCCGGCAGGGGCGAAAATCCTGCCCTATCGCTCGAATATTCCGCACCTTTCGCAGTATTGCTTTGAAGTGTGCGACAGGGAGTTCCCGGAAAGAGCAAAGAGGCTGGGAACAAGCCTGATCATCGGCGGAAACAACTACGGACAGGGTTCTTCGAGAGAGCACGCGGCGCTGGTGCCTCTTTATCTGGGGGTAAGGGCGGTTATCGCCAAGAGCTTTGCCAGAATCCATGCTGCAAACCTGATAAACGCAGGAATCATGCCCCTGACCTTTGAGGATCCGGCGGACTATGAAAAAATTTCCCAGGAGGACGAAATCAGAATTTCCAATGTCTTTGAGGGAATGGACAGCGGCAAAATGATCCTCGAAGATCTTACCACAGGCGAGAAAATATCCCTTGCCTGCAGCTTTACCGAAAGGCAGAAACGGATTTTGAAAGACGGCGGGCTGCTGAAATATGTCGGAAAGGGCGGAAACTAGAATGAAGGAAAATACAGACAAAGAATTATGTATAAAAGAGGCTTCGGCAAAATTTGAGGAACTTCTGCGGGAGCAGATAAAGCGCGCCGAGGACATGAAAAATGCCGCAAAGCCAAAGGATTTTGCCGCATTGCCACAGATTACCATCGGACTTTGCGGAGGCGACGGCATCGGGCCTGTTATCATGGCGGAGGCAAAAAAACTGCTGGAAAATTTACTGGCTGAAGAAATCGCATCGAACAAGGTGGTTCTGAAAGAAATTGAAGGTTTGACCCTGGAAAACAGAATTGCCTGCGGGCAAGCGGTTCCCGATGATGTTATGGAAGAGATCAAGTCCTGCGATGTGATTTTGAAAGGGCCCACGACCACTCCAAAGGGCGGAAGCATGGGCAGTGCCAATGTAACCCTTAGAAGCGCCCTTGATTTGTATGCCAATGTGCGTCCGGTCTGCGTGCCGGAGGAGGGCATCGACTGGATGTTTTACAGGGAAAACACCGAGGGCGAATATGTGCTGGGAAGCCGCGGCATTGAAATCCTGGGAACTCTGGCGGTTGACTTTAAGGTCACCACAGAGGAGGGAACGAAGCGGATCGCAAGAGCCGCCTTTGAATATGCAAAGAACAACGGCAAGACAAATGTGGCAATCGTAACGAAAGCGAATATTATGAAAAAGACTGACGGAAACTTTTCGGCGATTTGCCGGGAAGTTGCCAAGGATTATCCGGGAATCCAGGCAGAGGACTGGTACATCGATATCATGACCGCAAACCTTGTGAACAAGGCAATTCGCAGCAGTTTTCAGGTTTTCGTACTGCCGAACCTCTATGGGGACATTATCACCGACGAAGCCGCGGAAATTCAGGGCGGCGTAGGTACGGCGGGCAGCGCAAATATCGGCGACCGCTATGCCATGTTCGAGGCGATTCACGGCTCGGCACCGAGAATGATCGAGGAAGGCTTGGGAGACTATGCGAACCCATCAAGTATTTTCAAAGCAACCGAGATGATGCTCAGGCACATCGGATTTACCGAAAAGGCGGACAAGCTGGCGGAGGCTCTTCATGCCTGCTGCGATACGGAAAAACAGCTCGTGGTGACGGGAACGAAAGAGGGCGCAAGCTGCCGGGAATTTTCGGATTATGTGCTGAGCAAATTGTAGCTTTTGTATTGACATTTCGGCGGGGGCGATATAAAATAAACCTATTGAAAATTCAATAGGAACGATGACGAAGAGGAGTAGAAAATGACTTGCCCTTTACAGAGAATCGGGGACGCGGCTGAGAGCCCCGAAAGACGGCGATTTTTGAAGGTTGCTTCCGAGTTTTAACGATAATGAGCGTCTGCTTTGCGGAGCAGGAACAAAGGTGGTACCGCGGAATAATATTTCGTCCTTTGTAAGCATTGACTTGCAGAGGGCGATTTTTCTTTGTCCGCAGGCGGGTCGCAAAATCAGAGAAAGGAAATGCAAGAAAGGAAACGCAAGATGGGAAAAAATTTAGCAAAGACCTATAATCCGAAGGATTTTGAGGATCGAATTTATGAAATGTGGGAAACGAATGGCGCCTTTAGGGCGGAGCCTGATAAGGACAAGAAACCTTTTACGATCGTAATGCCGCCGCCAAATATCACGGGGCAGCTTCACATGGGACACGCCCTTGACCAGACCTTACAAGATGTGCTTACCAGATGGAAAAGAATGCAGGGCTACAGCGCGCTGTGGATGCCGGGAACAGACCACGCCAGCATCGCAACGGAAGTTAAGGTAGTGGAAAAAATCAGAGCCGAAGAAGGCTTGGAAAAAGAGGATCTAGGCAGAGAAGAATTTCTCAAACGGGCTTGGGCTTGGAAGGAAGAATACGGCGGGAGAATCACGCGCCAGTGCCGGAAGCTGGGGGCTTCCTGCGACTGGTCAAGAGAAAGATTCACCATGGACGAGGGCTGCAACCGGGCGGTAAAGGCGGCTTTTGTAAAGCTCTATGAGAAAGGCTTGATCTACAAAGGCAACAGGCTGGTAAACTGGTGCCCGAAATGCGGAACTTCTCTTTCAGACGCAGAGGTGGAACACGAGGACAAGAACGGCAAGTACTGGTATTTCAAGTATCCGGCTGTGGAGCCGACAGCTGATTTTGACGGAATCGTGGTAGCCACATCAAGACCGGAAACCATGTTTGCAGATGAAGCCATTGCGGTTCATCCTGACGACGAAAGATATCGGAGCGTGATCGGAAAGAAGGTTATCCTGCCGCTGGTAGGCAAGGAAATTCCGATTATCGCAGACACCTATCCGGATCCGGAAAAGGGAACCGGCGCGGTTAAGATTACGCCTGCCCACGACCCCAACGACTTTGAGGTAGGACTTCGGGCGGGACTTCCGGTGGTTTCCTGTATCAACAAGGACGCGACCATGAACGAACTTGCGGGAAAATATGCGGGACAGGATCGCTACGAGTGCCGTAAAAACTGGGTTTCCGACCTGGAAGCGGCGGGCTATCTGGTAAAAACCGAGGAAAAGGTTATTCCCATGGGAACCTGTTACAGATGCCATACGGTTATCGAGGATATGGTTTCCGACCAGTGGTTTGTAAAAATGGAAGAACTGGCAAAGCCTGCAATCGAAGTTGCTAAAAATGGGAAGCTAAGACATATCCCGGAAAGATTTGAGAAGATCTATCTCCACTGGCTGGAAGGAATCAAGGACTGGTGCATTTCCCGTCAGCTTTGGTGGGGTCACAGAATCCCTGCATATTACTGCGAAGAATGCGGAGAGATCGTGGTTGCCTATGATACGCCGGAGAAATGTCCGAAGTGCGGCTGCACCCATTTTCATCAGGACGAAGATGTGCTTGACACGTGGTTTTCCTCGGCTTTGTGGCCTTTCTCCACATTAGGCTGGCCGGATAAGACCCCGGAACTTGAATATTTTTACCCGACAGATGTGCTTGTAACGGGTTATGATATCATCTTCTTCTGGGTAGTAAGAATGGTATTTTCCGGACTGGAATATATGGGAGAGGTGCCTTTCCACGATGTGTACATTCACGGGCTTGTGCGGGATGCTCAGGGCCGGAAGATGTCAAAATCCCTGGGAAACGGCATCGACCCACTGGAAATTATAGACAAATACGGCGCGGACGCTTTGCGTTTCATGCTTTCCACAGGCATCACCCCGGGCAACGATATGCGTTTCACGGAGGACAGGCTGGAAAATTCCAGAAACTTTGCCAATAAACTTTGGAATGCGTCCAGATTCGTGATCATGAATCTTCAGGACGAAGAGGGCGAGTTCAAACCGCTGGCAAAATGCTGTGATGACTGCTGCGGCGGGGCTTGCGCGAACACCACAAACTTTGCGAATATCCCGCTGAGAGATGAGGACAAGTGGATGCTGCAAAAGGTAAACGATGCCATCGTGTATGTTGACAACGCCATGGAAAGATACGATCTGGCACTGGCGGGTCAGAGAGTTTATGACCTCATCTGGAACGAATACTGCGACTGGTACATCGAGCTTGTAAAGCCGAGACTCTGGGGCGATGACGAGGAGGATAAAAAAGTCGTTCGTTTCGTGCTGGTAATGTGCCTGAAAAATATGCTGAAACTTTTGCATCCGTTTATGCCTTTCATTACGGAAGAAATCTGGGGATTCCTGCCACACGGCGACAGTGAGGAGGGCTACCTGATCAGCGCGGAATGGCCGAAGGCAAGCGCCTCCTATGTATATCCGAAGGCGGAAAAGACCGTTGAAATGGCAATGGACGCCATCAAGGCAATCCGTAACATCAAGGCGGAAAAAAATGTTGCACCGTCCAAGAAGATCAAGGCGATTATCCTTGCCGAGGGAGAAAAGGCTGAAACGGCAAAGGCAGGAGAGGCTTATCTTAAGAATCTTGCCAATATAACGGAGCTTATTTTCACAGATTCCCGGGCAGAGGTTCCGGAGGACGCGGTTTCTGCGGTTATCGACGGAGCCGAGATCTATATTCCGCTGGATGATCTGGTTGATTTCGCGGAGGAAAAGGCAAGGCTGGAAAAAGAACAGAAGCGCCTGGAGGGCGAAGTTAAGCGCTCCACGGGAATGCTGAACAATCCGGGATTTGTCAGCAAGGCTCCGGAGGCGAAGATTCAGGCAGAACGGGAGAAACTCGCCATGTACGAAGATATGCTTGCCAAGGTAAAGGGGCAGCTTCAGGCGATTATCGCAAAATTAAAATAATTTTACTGACATGAGGAAGCGCAGATGACAGAATTACAAAAGGGAGCCTGTGCGGCGGAAAGCGCCATCGGCAAAATACATGAATTTGAAAAATTCGGTTCGATTCTGGGACTGGAGAGAATGACGGAACTCCTTGAACTTCTCGGAAACCCTCAGGACGAATTAAAGGTGTTTCATGTTGCCGGAACCAACGGAAAGGGCTCCGTCTGCAAATATATTTACAGCGTATTACAGGAATGTGGGTATAGAGTCGGGCTTTATACCTCGCCTTTTCTGGAAGTGTTTAACGAGAGAATCGAGTTTGACGGAGAGTATATAAGCGACGAGGACTTGGCAGAGTATACGGAGCGGGTGCTTGTCGGGGTGAAGGAGATGACGGAGGCGGGAAAGCAGTCCCCTACGGAATTTGAAGTGATCACGGCAATGGCTTTCCTGTACTTTGCGGAGAAAAAAGCAGACTTCGTGGTGCTGGAAGTGGGTCTTGGGGGCAGAGGTGATTCCACCAATGTCTGCAAGAAACCGCTGATTTCCGTAATCACCTCGATTTCCTATGACCATACGGATCGCCTCGGCAATACCCTGGCGGAAATTGCCTCGGAAAAGGCAGGGATCATAAAGGACGGCTGCCCTGTAGTTACAAGTGCCGAGGCTGATGAGGCCCTGGCCGTCCTAAGGCGGACTGCGGCAGAACGCGGCTCAGACTACATAGAAACCCGCGACCTGCCTTGCCGCATCAAATCGGAAACCCTCGCCGGCTCATGCTTCGACCTTGAAATCGGCGAAAGGTGCTTTGAAAACCTCGAAATCGGCATGATCGGCGAGCATCAGATCCGTAACGCCGCGGCGGCGGTATCGGCCCTGGTTAGGGTCGCCGATACCGGGGAAATCGCGCTTCCTGCGGAAGCGCTCCGCCGCGGCCTCCGCAGCGCGAAGCAAAAGGGCAGGTTCGAAGTCCTGTCGCCCCTTACCGAAAAACCCGTCTATATCATCGACGGCGCCCACAATCCGGATGGAGCGAGGGCTTTGCGGGAAGCCATGAACCGCTTCTGCAACGGCTCAAAAATTCTGATGGTAACCGGGATGCTGGCAGACAAGGACACGGATCATATACTGGGAGAATTTTTGCAGATTACGAAGGACTTTGTGGTTACGGAGCCGGCGAATCCCCGCAAGATGCCAAAAGAGGAGCTAAAGGCGAAGATCGAGGCTCTGGGAGGCAAGGTGAAAGCCACCGGCTCCCCGGCGGAAGCCTTTGCACTTGCTTACGGAATGCGGGAGGAATACGACGTGATTCTCACCGCAGGCTCACTGTATCTCATCGGAGAGATCCGAGGTATTATCAGGAGGACAATATGAAATTTATTTTGCGCGCCACCGACGAATACGACAGACTGGTCAAATTTTTCGTGGAAAACCGGTTGGAATTTGACGGAGACGAGGAAGTGGACACCGACATCATCAAATGCTGGAAGATAACCCAGGCGGCGGGGGACGACCTTTCCCATATCACCACCGACAGGGCAGATGGCAAGGACTATATCGTCGCAGGCTGCGTTTTGGCGCAGCGGGAGGGTAAATACATCATCGACGGAATCGCCGTTGACAAAGCCATGCGCAAATTCGGGCTGGGGAAGCTTCTTGTAGACAAGGTAAAATCCGAGGTAGCGGCCCGAGGCGGAGATGAGATCTATCTGGTGGCAAGAGCGCCGGAGTTCTTCCGAAAACTGGGATTTCAGACCATCGATCCGGAACACTCCCCGAATTTTTTTGAGTGCAAATATTGCCCGCAGTACGGCAGCGAGTGCTTTCCGGAAATCATGAAGCTGGATTTAACATAGGGCAAGGGAACAGAAGGCACAAAAATACAAAAGATACAAAAGGAACGAGAGAAAGCAAAACGTAAGGTATTATGGAAGAAAAGGGGATAAACTACAACAAGCTTTTGCAAGGCATCTTAGACATTGCCGAGGAAATGCTTATCGCGGGGGCGGAAGTCAGCCGGGTGGAGGACAGCGTGCAGCGAATGTGCGAGGCATACGGCTGCGACAGGATAAACGTCTTCGTCATTACATCGAACATACAGGTTACCATGGAGACCCCAAAGGGCGAGATTATCACCCAGATCCGCAGGGTGATCCGAAACGACGTAAACTTTGACCGACTGGACTATCTCAATGATTTGTCCAGGTTTGTGTGCGCAAAAAAGCCGTCACCGGAAGAACTGGAAGACCGGTTCGGACTCGTCATGAGCAGAAAACAGCAATCCCTTGCGGTGACTGCCATCGGTAGCATGGCAATCGGCGGCAGCTTTGCCATATTTTTCGGAGGAACTCTTTGGGACGGAGTAGCCGCGTCTTTCTGCGGACTTGCGGTGACCCTGCTTAACCTTGCAATTTCAAGGCTGGGACAAAATCCCCTCGCCAATGTATTTATCGTCTCCTTCCTCAGCGGACTTGTTTCGGTGTTTACCGTCTGGCTGGGAATCGGGGAACATACGGACAAGATCATGATCGGCATCATCATGCTCCTGATCCCGGGAATCGCCATGACCAACGGGGTGCGAGATATGCTCACGGGGGATATTGCCACGGGAATGCTCCGAGTGGCAAACGCCCTTCTCATCGCCATCGCCATCGCCTGCGGCTTTGCCCTTTCCCTCTTTGTGACGGGAGGTGGTTTGATATGATCCTGCAGATTACGGCAGCATTTGTAGGCTCTCTGGGCTTTGCGGTTTTCCTCAAAATGCGGGGAGTCCAGATTCTGATGGCAGGCGTGGGCGGCGGACTGACCTGGGCGCTGTTTCTGGGGCTGGAAGCCGGCATAGGGGGCGTTTTTCTCCCCAATCTTATCGCTTCAATTTTCGTCGGGGTTTATGCGGAGATCATGGCACGGGTCAACCGGGCGCCGGCAACGATTTTCCTCACCACCGGGGCGGTACCGCTGATACCGGGAGGAAGCCTGTATTATACCATGCTAGGCTTGGTGGCGGAGGACTCCGCCATGTTCGAACAAAACGGCAGAAACGCGCTGATCATCGCCCTTGCCATCGCGCTGGGCTTCGTCTGCGTCGCCATCGCCAACAACTTATATATGAAAATCCGCAGATAAACGCGGAGACTTAGCGAATAATTCACCGGTTAGCCACACTTGTGAATTATTTTTATGTTAAAATGTAAGCAATATGAAAGGAGAGCCCGATGCTTACTTGGATAAAAAAACATAAAATCATAACGATCATCATCATAGCCGCGATTCTCGTAGCCGCAAAAAGCCTGCTCTTTCAGGACGAGGCGCAGGGCTATGTTCAGGAAACCGCAGAAAAAAGGGACATTGTGACCTACAACAGCTTCGTGGGGAACGTGGCGCCCGCCTCGGACATTGAACTCACGGCGCAAACCACGGAGGAAGTCGCGGAGGTTCTGGTGAAAAAGGGAGACAAGGTAAAAGCGGGGGACGTAATCGCAAAACTTGACACCACCACCATCGACTATAACATAAAATTACAGGAGGCAAACCTGAAAACCACGAAAAAGAGCAACAAGTACAATATTTCCGACGCAAAGCGGGGCTACGAAAATTACAAGGATACCATCGACCAAGGGCTTAACGCTTCCCTGGAAAGCGCAAGAAGTCAGATGGAAAGCGCAGAAAAGGCGTTGAACGACGCGAAGGAAAAATACGACGAGGCGAAAAAAACCGTTGAGGACGGAAGCCACGAAAACATTCAGAGCCTCTATTTGCAGCGGGAACAGGCATACAGAGCCTATAACAGTGCAAGGGACACCGCTTCCGATGCGTATTCCTACTATAGGGAAGCAAGGGACGCCTATTTGACCGCCCAGTCCGCGGCAGATGCGGCTGCAAAGGCAGAAAATCCGGATCCCACAAACGTAGCGGATCTTCAAGCCACCGCAAGCCAGCTGAAATCCGCCATGCAGTCCGCAGAGACCCAGATGAACTCCGCGGATCGCTCGGTAACCAGCGCGAAGGGTAGCTACGACGACGCCTGCACCGCCTACAACAACGCGAAGAAGAGCATACTGAACAATCTGGAGGACGCCATCGAAACTGCCCAAACCTCCTACGACACCGCCGCCAAGAACTTTGAAATTACCAAGTTACAGGTAAACCAGCAGCTGGAAA
>CAVHEY010000028.1:10453-13057 GCA_963635155.1 Bacteroides stercoris | reverse complement strand
AATGGGTGATTAACGAAATCGACCTTTTCCCTGTCAGAGGAACAGACCCGATTATTGTAACTCCTGAGGTTAAGGCGGAGCTTGTGCCTATCCTCGAAAAGTGGGGAGATAACACCTTTGATATCCAGTCCACGGCGGTGCTGGATTCCTATGTGCTGAAAGCCCAGGATTGCGGCGTTTTGTCGGTGGGAGCAAGAACCACCGGCATGGGACATATTTCCCCGGACTACCCGAGAATTTTGCCTATGGGACTGAGAGGCTTGATCAATCAATCCAAGGCGATGATAGAAAAAACTCCGATTTTGAATCCGGAGGACGCAAGAAAAGTCGATTTTTGGAATGCCAACATCATTTCCATGGAAGCAGTTATTCGATTTGCGCATAAATTCTCAGACCACGCGGCTAAACTTGCAGAAACAGAAAAAGATTCCCAGAGAAAGAAAGAGCTGCTGAAGATTGCAGACGTATGCTCCAAT
This sequence comes from Bacteroides stercoris, assembly GCA_963635155.1. Classification (GTDB taxonomy): domain Bacteria; phylum Bacillota; class Clostridia; order Peptostreptococcales; family Anaerovoracaceae; genus CAG-238. The sequence goes on along the minus strand of CAVHEY010000028.1, from coordinate 12,581 downwards.
GTACCGGAAAACGAGCCGAGAGATTTCTGGGAAGCGATTCAGTTCGTATGGTTCCTGCAGCTTACGATTCAGATCGAGGACAACGGTCATTCCATCGCAATCGGCAGACTGGACCAGAACCTGTATCCTTATTACAAGAAGTCTGTTCTGGAAGGAGACTTCCCTGTAGAGGACGCTCAGGAACTGTTGGCGGCGCTCTACATAAAATGCACCGAGATCCTGAAGCTCAGAGACAGCTTTGACTCCCTGGCTTTCGCGGCTTACCCGATGTGGCAGCAAATGGCAATCGGAGGACTCACCAGAGACGGAAAGGACGCCACCAACGAGCTGACCTATACCGTTTTCGATGCATGGAATTTGGTAAAGACCGTGCAGCCCACCATGGCGATGCAGATCAACGACAATACCCCGCAGGATTTGCTGGACAAGGCGATGGGATATGTGCAGAAGGGCTATGCGATTCCGGCATTCTACAATGACAATCTTGTGTGCGAACTGCTGAAACACAAGGGCGCAACGGAAGAGGACAGCAGGGACTGGACTGTTCACGGATGCGTAGAACCTTATGTTCAAGGGAAATCCGATGGCAGACCGAATGTAGGATATGTCAATGCCGCAAAGTGCATCGAGCTGGTGCTGAACAACGGCTGGGATCCGGTGGCAAAGTGCGAAATGGGACTGAAAACAGGCGACCCGAACACATTTACAAGCATCAAGGATTTTGAAGAGGCGCTTCACAAGCAGATCGTACATTTTGTAAAGGTTATGTGCGAGGCTTACACGAAGGTTTGCGCGATGCACGCCCTCTATGTGCCGAAGGGCTATGCCTCGGCGCTGGTAACGGACTGCATCGCAAGGGGCAAATCTCTGGAAGAGGGCGGAGCGCTGTATAATTCCTCCGGCGTATTTCTGGTTGCCATGGCAAATGGAGCAGACAGCCTGGAAGCCCTGGATTATGTGCTTTTCAAAGAAAAGCTGATGACCGCGGGAGAGTTTAACGAAATCCTTTTGAACAACTTTGAGGGTAACGAAAGACTTCGCCAGATCATTCTCAACAAAGTTCCTAAATACGGCAACGACTGCGAATCCGTGGACGGCTATGCGAATCGCATGATCAGAGCCTACAACGAGGAAATGGTAAAATATCGCGACAGCAGAGGCGGCACATACGAAAACTGTATCCTGTCCACTTCATTCAATGTATTGCAGGGAAAGACCATCGGAGCAACGCCGGACGGCAGACTGGCAGGCGAGCCGGTATCGGATAACGCTTCCCCGATGGTGGGTAGAGACGTGACAAGCCCTACCGCGACGATTAAATCCGTGGCTTCCATCGACCAGTCCGACTGCAACAACGGAGCACTGTTTAACATCAAGTTTGACCCGAACATCGTTCAGGGCGAAAGCGGCAAAGAAATCCTTGAAAACGTGGTGAAGGCTTACTTCGGCATGAAGGGCGAACACATTCAGATCAATGTGGTTGACGCGGAAACCCTGCGTGACGCCCAGAAAAATCCGCAGGAATACAAGAATCTGCTGGTCAGAGTAGCAGGATATTCGGCTTACTTTATCGAACTTGACAGAGAGGTACAGGACAATATTATCGGCAGAACGGCGCACAAGAATGTAGGCTGCGGCTGCTGTTAGGGAAAACGGTGAGAAATATGAAAAAAGGTACGGTTTTTAATATACAAAAGATGTCCATACACGATGGACCGGGAATCCGCACCACGGTTTTCCTAAAAGGCTGCCCCTTGAGATGCATTTGGTGCTCAAATCCCGAGAGTCAAAAGCAAGGCAGGGAAATCGCCTGCTTCCCTGCAAGGTGCGTAAGCTGCGGCTACTGCGCAGAGGTTTGTCCAAAGGGGATCGTTGAAAAGCAGCAGCCTTACGGCATCACTAAGCGGGAAGACTGCGATCTGTGCGAAATTTGCGTAAAGGAGTGCTGCACCAACGCAAAAAAGGCAATCGGTGAGGAGTATGAAATAAGCGCTTTGCTCAGGGAAATTTTGAAGGACAAGTCATTTTACGAGTCATCCGGGGGAGGGGTAACCTTCTCCGGAGGCGAGCCTCTGATGCAGCATGAGTTTTTGGTCGAAATTTTGCAGGAATGTCACAAAAATGGTCT
>CAVHEY010000028.1:6829-9538 GCA_963635155.1 Bacteroides stercoris | reverse complement strand
GCATAAACAATGTCAGCTACGACATGGGCTATACCCATTCGGGAATTTCCAAAATGCTCAACAGCATGGAGAGCGAACTGGGATTTCCCATCATCAAGCGAAACAACAAGGGAATTACCCTGACTTCCGAGGGCGAGCTTTTGATCGACCGGATTCGCAGGCTTGTGGCCGAAAACGAGAAGCTTGAAGAAGAAATTTCCCAGATAAAGGGTCTGGAAACAGGGAAGGTTCGCATCGGCTGCTTTCCTACGATTGCCTTTGCCATGATGCCGGAAATCATCAGGAACTTTTCCGAAACATATCCTCACATCGAAATTGAGGTGGTGGAGGAGAACGACATCGAGCGACTGGAACAGTGGCTGAATCAGGGGATCATCGATATTGCGGCGTTTAGCCGTCTGCCGAGGCATAGCTATGACTGGGTGAGGGAATTTGACGATATGTATGTGGCTTTGATTCCCCGGGGACATGAGCTGGCAGAATATGAGGTCATTCCTTTGGAGAAGATGTTTGAACACAGCATCATTCTGTTTAAGAGCCATAAGGGACTTGATCAGGACATCGTTCAGATTTTGCAGTACAAGGATATTGACGAACATGTCCGGTACACGGTCAATTCGGATTTCACGGCGATGCGCATGGTCGGCGAAAATAACTGTGTGACGCTGATTCCGGAACTGATTGCAAGGCACGGAGTCAAAATGTTCGACGTGGAATATCGACCCATCGATGTAAAATTAAACCGCAATATCGGCTTTGCGCTGAAGAATAAAAACGAAATTTCCCCATCCATGAGGAAGTTTATCAAGTGCCTGAAAGAAATGAATTTTGAAAACAGCAAATGACACACAAAGAGGACTGCCGCCTTAACGGAAAATAACCGTCGGGGCGGCAGCCCTCTTTTTTCGGGCGCTAATCTATGTAACAAGACAAAACTTTGTGCCGCCCTTTTTATGGAAATTGTGAACTCAGCGGGAGCCCCAAGACTCCTGCGTATTTTGAGACTCCTGAACGTTCAGGGACTCCTGCGCATTCCGGCAACAGGAACAGGAGCAGCCTGCCCCGTGGTTTTTGTGGGTGATGTGGACAAAAGCGATGTCCAGCATATCGATGACATGTTGGTCATCGAGAGAGTAAAAGATGTTTTTTCCCTCCCGGCGGCTCTTTACAAGGTCGTCGTCTTTGAGCAGTTTCAGCTGGTGGGAAACCGCGGATTTTGTCATGTCAACCGCCTCTGCGATATCGTTGACGCAAACCTCGCTGTCCGCTATGGTACAGAGTATTTTCATTCTCGTTTCGTCCCCCAGCACCTTAAAAAATGCGGCGGCGCTTCCGATCAAATCTTTAGAAATGTGATTCATCATCTATCTACCGGCTTTCTGTCCTCTTTCGTAATACTTTTGCATTTCCGCTTCCGGAACCATGCTGCCCCCGGTCGCCCATAGGATATGGGTGGCGTTTTGCATCTTGCCTGCAAGACCTTTTTCTTCGAGATACTCTTTCGCGGCGGTTACCAGCGCCGGACCGGTGAAGGACGCGCAGGAAGAAGGCTCGATGTAGATGCCTTCGCTGTCCGCAAGCTGCGAAAGGAAGGGATACAGCTTTTCATCGTCTATGGTGTAGCAGCCGTCGATGAGGGTCTGCATGATGGAGGATACCAGCCTTGAGGCTCTGCCCACCGCAAGCCCGTCTGCGTCGGTGATTCCGTCGATTCCCACATCACGGCAGGAAATGCCGTCGTGAAGCCCGGTGATGAGCCCCAGAGTCATACAAGGGGCGTGGGTGGGTTCTGCGAAGAAGATATGAACCGCGTCGCCGTAAACTTGTTTCAGTCCGAAGGAAACGCCACCCGGCGCACCTCCCACGCCGCAGGGAATGTAGACAAACAGCGGGTGTTCCTCGTCCACCGTAACGCCGGCGGCTTCAAACTGAGCGCCGATTCGGAGGGCGGCAACCGCATAGCCTAGGAAAAGGTCGAGAGAACCTTCGTCGTCCACAAAATGGCAGGTTGGGTCGGAAGCCGCTTCCGCTCTTCCCTGAGCCACGGCAACCTGATAGTCCTCCGGATATTCGATGACGGTAACGCCCTTTTCCCGAAGCAGATCCTTTTTCCATTGTCTGGCGTCTGCGGACATATGCACCGTTACCTTAAAGCCCAGCTTCGCGCTGATGATGCCGATGGAAAGCCCCAGGTTGCCGGTGGAGCCTACCGCCACGGAATAGCGGGAGAAAAGCTCCCGGAAGCGATCTTCGGTGAGAATGCTGTAATCGTCGTCCAATTTGAGCATTCCTGCGCCGATGGCGACCTCTTCTGCAAATTTCAGGACTTCGTAGATACCGCCCCGGGCTTTGACCGAGCCGGAAACCGGCAGGTTGCTGTCCAGTTTCAGGAGCAACCTGCCGGAAATCGGGCCCGAGCTTTGTTCCAGCCGGGATTTCATGCGCCCGATTTCCACCAAATCCGATTCAATGATGCCGCCGGATTTGGCGGTTTCCGGGAATGCCTTGGCAATATAGGGAGCAAAGCGCAAGAGCCTTGCCGCCGCATCTTCGATGTCCGCCATGCCAATGTCGAAGGAGGCGGGCTTTCCGCTGTCCGGATTGATCCAAAAAATTTCTTTATAGCTTGCCATCTCTGAGACAAGCGGGTTTTTCCTTGCATTTTCTATGGTATTCATAAAAATCTCCGTTCTGCCGCGCACCGGCGGC
>CAVHEY010000028.1:0-6025 GCA_963635155.1 Bacteroides stercoris | reverse complement strand
TTCCTTTATTTGTTGTATAATAAAAGTAAGTATAAATAAGTATAACATATACGGAGCGAAAAATGAACGAGAAAAAACTCAAGTTAAAAAACAAATATCTTCAGCAGGCGCTCATGTTCCTTTTCATCGGTGTGATTCTCATCGTCGCCTACTATGTGGTAAACCATATACCGGTGATAAAAAGCGGCTTTGACAAGATTAACGACATCTTGATGCCCTTTTACATAGGAATCGTCATGGCGTATCTCCTTTGCCCGATCTATAACGCCACGGTTCGGCTGGTTTACAGGCAAAACAAGAATCGCTTTAAGAAGCAGATAAAATGCTTCCGCCTGGCAAGATTTTGCGGGACTCTGGCGGCGCTGGCACTGCTGATTGTGGTGGTTGCCGGACTGCTGATGCTGGTAATTCCAAGCCTTTGGGAGAGCATTGCGGGACTTGTGATTGCCGCGCCGGACATGATTTCCCGGGCGCAGGAATGGATTGGAACGAATGCCAGCCAAAATCCGCAGCTTGAGGCGCTGTTGCAGGGAAAACTGGCAAATCTCTCCGAGACCATCATCATCTGGGCCCAGGACAAGGTGCTGCCGGGAGCAGAGGCAATTTTCAGCGGCGTGGTGGGAACCCTGGGAACGGTGCTGGACATCTTCGTGGCGCTGATTATTTGCGTCTATCTCCTTAACAGCAAGGAGCTTTTCGCGGCGCAATCCAGGAAACTGGTACTCGCCCTGTTCAGCGAAGAAAGAGCGGAGAAAATTTTCGAGCTGGGAAGGCTCAGTAACCAGACCTTCGGCGGCTTTATTAACGGAAAAATCATCGATTCGGCGATTATCGGCGTGCTTTGCTTTATCGTGCTGACCATATTTAAAATTCCGATGACCATGCTCATCAGTGTGGTGGTGGGCGTTACCAACATCATTCCGTTTTTCGGACCCTTCATCGGCGCCATTCCGTCGATTATCATCTTGCTGATTATCGATCCGATCTCCTCGCTGAAATTTGCGATTATCATTCTCGTCATCCAGCAGCTTGACGGAAATATCATCGGACCGAAGATCCTCGGCAAGACCACGAAGCTTGCAAGCTTCTGGGTAATGTTCGCCATCATCGTAGGGGGCGGGCTCTTCGGCTTCCTGGGAATGATTCTCGGGGTTCCGGTTTTCGCACTGATTTATATGTACACCAGCCGAGGCGTAAATGCAAAGCTGGAGAGCAAGGCGCTGGAAACCGACACATTCTCCTATGAGAATTTCAGCAAATACAAGGTCAACAAGGAGGAAATTTTTTGTGAGAACAGAGAAAAAGACACAGACACAGCAGATACAGAAAATGCAGCAGACCCGGCGAATGGGGCAGATGCAGGAAAAGATAAAGGAGGCGATGCATGAAATCGCCCTTAGCGGAGCGCTTGACGGCGAATCCGAAATGACAGCCCAAATTGTAATCGAGGAAAACGCCGATATGGCGGGCTACACTTCCTTTAAAGCGGGAGGGCGGGCGGCGGCCCTTATCAAGCTTTCTTCCGTCCGGGCGCTGCGGGAAGTCCTCAAAGCCCTGACAAAGCATGAAATTCCCCATTTCTTTCTGGGAAACGGTTCAAACGTACTGTTTACGGAGGAGGGCTACGAAGGAGCTGTCATCAAAATGCAGGATTTTGCCGACGTTGTGGTAAACGGGGACAAGGTCATCTGCCAAACGGGAATCTATCTGTCGGCGCTTGCGCGAATTTTGCTTAGCGGAGGACTTTCGGGCTTTGAGTTTGCCAGCGGAATCCCGGGAACCCTCGGAGGGGGGCTTTTTATGAACGCGGGAGCCTATGGCGGAGAACTGAAGGACATCGTTCTCAGTGTGCGGGCGGTGTCGCCTGATGGCGCAGAGGAGCGGATTTTCAACGCAGATGAGATGGAATTTGGCTATCGCAGGAGCATTTTGCAGGAAAACGGTTTCATCGCGGTGGAGGCGGAGCTTCAGCTGGAAAAGGGCAGCCAAAGGGAAATCGAGGCGAAGATGCGGGAGCTTGCGGCAAAGCGAAATGCCAAGCAGCCGGTGCAGTTCCCCTCGGCAGGCAGTACCTTCAAGCGTCCCGAGGGCTTTTTCGCGGGTAAGCTGATAGAGGACGCGGGACTAAAGGGGGTCAGCGTAGGCGGCGCTCAGGTTTCCACCCTGCACAGCGGCTTTATCATAAATAAAGGCGGAGCCACCGCCACGGATATACTTTTGCTCATAGACCTTGTGCGAAACACGGTATACGATAAATTCGGCATCATGCTGGAGCCGGAAGTCAGGATCATTTGAGCCGCGACAGGGTTACGGACAATAGGGGCAGGCAACACAGCCGGTGAAAGACAATGAAAACGGAGATTGTATGGATAAATTTGATGAAATAATAGCGAAATACAGAATGGTTTACGACCATCATACTCACACCACTTACTCCCACGGCAAGGGGAGCATAGCGGACAATGTGCGGGTTGCGGCGGCGAAGGGCTTGAAATCCGTCGCCATAACCGACCACGGACCGGGGCATATGACCTACGGAATCGACCGGGAGAAAATCCCTGCCATGAGGGAAGAAATTGCCGCTTTAAAGGCGGAGTTTCCGGATATGGAAATTTTACTGGGAGTCGAGGCGAACACCATGCGGATCTCGCCATATATCGACGTTCCGGCTTCGGAGAGAGCGGACTACGACATTTTGCTGGCGGGCTATCACTACGGCATAAGACACGCCGGAATGCTTGCAAACTACGCCTATAAGCACGGGGGGCTTTTCAGGGGAGAAAATTCCTCGCTGAAAGTCGCCAACACGGCGATGATCTTGGACTGCCTGTATTTCAACGAAGAAGCGGGGAACCACATCGACATTCTCACCCACCCCGGCGACAAGGGACCCTTTGACGTTGAGGACATTGCAAAGGCTTGCGCGGACACGGGAACACTGGTGGAAATCAACGACAAGCACGCCCATCTTACCGTAGATGAGATTAAAATTGCGGCAAAATTTGACGTAAGCTTCGTCATCGGCAGCGACGCCCATGTGCCGGAGAAAGTCGGCTCTTTTGAGGGACCCCTGCGGCGGGCGCTGGAGGCGGGGCTTGACATTGAACGAATCGTAAATATCGAGAGAATTTAGCCTTTTTGGCGGGCAAATTTGGGATTGCTTTGATGGCAGCTTTTGGGTGATTTTCAGGCAATTTTGAGCAATTTTGAGAATATTTTTTCTTGCCAAAAGAGGGCAAAAAGAGATATAATAGATTGTTAAACAAGACACGAAACACACTTTGCAAAATGCAAAATACGAAGTGTGAAAACGTGAAAAGGAAAGAAAGGAGCAGAAATATGGATAGCGTCCCCGATGGGAAAAACACAAAGGTAAAACGAAACGCCCTTATGGCTGCTCTTTCTGCAATACTCCTCTAAGCATTGAGATTCGGCAGCGGCAGGGCGCGGCAAGAGAGGAGATGATTCCGATGGATCAGAATATTTTGAAAAACCCTGAAGACGCCATGAAGGAATCGATGGAGAGGATTTATCAGCTTCTTGACGAAAAAAAATACTTCATGGTAAAAGACGAACTTTTGAAGTTTAACGACGCGGATATCGCCGAAATGTTCGAGGAACTTTTGGAGGATCCGGACGATATCGAAAAGGTAATCGTGGTTTACCGGCTTCTGCCGAAAGATGTTTCGGTGGAGGTATTTTCCTATCTTCCGTCAGACGACCAGCTCAAGGTGGTTGACGGCATCACGGATAAGGAACTCAGTTACATCGTCGGAGAACTTGACTTCGACGATAAAATCGACATTTTGGAAGAGCTTCCGGCAAATTTGGTGGACAAGATTCTGGAAAAAACCCCAAAGAATGAAAGACAGCTCATCAATAATTTCCTGAACTACCCGGACACCTGCGCGGGCAGCTTGATGACTCCGGAGTACATCAGCCTGCAAAAGGACATGACCGTGGGAGAGGCTCTGGCGCACATCAAAAAAGAGGGAATGGACGCCGAAACGATTTACACCTGCTATGTCAAGGACGCGGGGAGAAAGCTGATTGGGATCGTTTCCCTCAGCACTCTGGTCATCACCGACGACAATGTGAAGATCAAGGACATCATGCACACGGACTACGTGTGGCTGAATGTGTACGACGATCAGGAAGAGGTTGCCGAGGAGTTCAAGAAATACGACTTTCTGGCAATGCCCGTTGTGGACAAGGAGCATCGGCTGGTGGGCATCATCACCGTCGATGACATCTTGGACGTAATGGAAGCGGAGGCAACAGAAGACATTGAGAGAATGAACGGGGTCATCAATTTTGAGGACCCGGATAAGGACTATTTGGATATTTCGGTGTGGAAGCACGCCCTGAGCAGGCTCCCGTGGCTGATGATCCTCATGGTGGCATATATTTTTACGGGAATGATCATTACGAATTTCGAGGCGAAGCTTTCGGAGATCATTTGTCTCGTCGCCTATATGCCGATGCTCATGGGAACCGGCGGAAATACCGGCTCTCAGGCGGCGACGCTGATTATCCGCGGACTTGCCACAGGGGAGGTGGATACCTCCGACGCTCTGAAAATTCTGTGGAAAGAGGTAAGAATCGGACTGATTATCGGGACGATTTTGAGTGCCTTTAACTTCCTGAGAATCTGTCTGCTGGACGGATATTCGGTGCAGATTGCCCTTACGGTTTGCAGCGCAATGCTGCTGATCGTAGTGTTTGCAAAGGTTTTGGGCAGTATGGTTCCGCTGATCGTAAAGAGCGTGAAGCTGGACCCGGCGCTGATCGCAAATCCTGCGATTTCGTCGATTTCGGACGCGGTGGCGCTGAGCATCTATTTTGCCATGGCGAGCCTTTTCCTTGGTCTTTGAATAAGTAAAAAATTGTCCGAAATTCGGGTTCATGCTCCAAACGGACAATTTTTTTGCATAAGGAATCTAACGGAAGGATACAGATAGCATAGCGATGGAAAGGATAAAAACGAAAAAACTTGCCCTCATGGGATTTGGCAACGCCGGCAGGGCATTCGCAAAGCTTCTTACGGAAAAAGAGGCGCAGATAGAGAAAAAGTACGGATATCGCATAATCGTAACGGCGATAGCCACAGGCTCCCGGGGCAATTTGGTGGCATCGGCGGATCACCAGCCCCTTGGTATCGATCTTGGGCTGGCAATGAAGGACATAGAAAGGGAGGGCGTTTTTTCGGCTCGCCTGCCCCTTTCGAAAATGAACGCCATGGAAATTGCCCAAAACGCAGACTACGACGTGCTGGTGGAAATGACGCCGCTAAATATTTTTACGGGGCAGCCGGCAATTACCCATATCGAGACCGCTTTTTTAAGGGGCAAAGATGTAATCACGGCGAACAAGGGTCCCATTGCATGGAAATTTGCGGAGCTTCGGGATATGGCGGCGCAAAAGGGGTGCAGATTTTTTTATGAGACCACGGTAATGGACGGAACGCCGGTTTTCAATTTGGTGGAAAAGACCCTCGCCCTCGCTGAGGTTACCGAGGTTTCGGGGATTCTCAACAGCACCACAAACTATATTCTCGAAGAAATGGCTAACGGAAAAGACTATGACGAGATTATAAAAAGCGGGCAGGAGATGGGCTTTATCGAAGCGGATCCTGCCATGGATATCGAGGGCTACGATGCGGCGGCGAAAATCACGGCGCTGCTCAACGTGCTTATGGACGCGGGCATAACCCCGGACAAGGTGGAGCGAAAGGGCATTGAGGATATCACCTTGGCGGATATCGAAGCGGCGCAGGCTAGGGGCTGCAAGATCAAGCTTCTATGCGAGGGAAAGCGCGATGCGGACGGCAGGGTGAAGGCGACGGTTGAACCGAGAGAGGTTCCCCTTACGGATATGCTGGCTTCGGTAAACAGCACAACCTCAATTGTTTCCATAACTACGGATTTGATGAAAAAGGTTTCGATTGTGGAGCATGAGCCGGAAATTGAACAGACCGCCTACGGCATATTCGGCGACCTGCTTCGGGTACTGAGCGAATAGATTC
>CAVHEY010000027.1:0-13109 GCA_963635155.1 Bacteroides stercoris | reverse complement strand
ATTTGTACTTAATCATAGCTCTCTCCTCTCTAAAATCTTTCGTAGAATACACACGAAAATTAACATTACCTTGTATAGAGAGAGTACCGCAAATTTGCGGGAAAGTAAAGCTATTTTTGGATAGATTGTAAAATAAGTGCTTTTTATGTAATATTACGTACTTTTTTCGTAATTGCGGAAAAGCAATCGCTGCTACCTAAGTTCTCGTCGGCGGTAGCTGGCATCGCTCATTCACAATCTTTGGGTTAAATTGCAAACTCGTGTGCGAGGAAAATAATAATTCTCCCTCTCGCTAAGCTCTCACCGCCTGAGGCTGTACCAGCTCATTCCGCGGAGTTTGGGTGAAATCGAAAACTCGCGTAGCTGACATAGTCGCTCAAACAATCCGATTTCACAGCCAAACTCCCTGCGGAACTTCGCTGACAGCCTGCAAGGCGTTTCGAGAAGCTCGGTGACAATTATTTTGTCTTCGCCTCGATTCTATGCCAAGAGTTGCAAGCATCGAACCTTAGAAAGCTAACCAATTGCCATATAAGACCGGTTTACAGAGGTCCACTAGGAAGTCTCGTGTGTCCGTAGCCCTCGTCGTCCATCTTTCTTCGGATTTCTCTTGTCTCCCGTGTGAGTTCTGCTGCCTGTCTAGCTTGCTCGGCTACCGCTTTTGCATGAGCTTCCATTGCTGCGGTCTGGGCTTTCAGCTGTCTATTCTGTTCTTCTAAGGCTCTCTCTTGCTCCTTCTTCATATTTTCTTGAATTTTGACTTTTTCTCTCTCGATAGAAGCAAGCTCGCCATAATGTTCTTCCAATTTCTTATTTTGCAAATAATTATTTGCCTGCAATGGCGCGGCGGCAAAATCGAAGCGGTGTTTTTTATGTCCCCGGCTTCCGGTCAGGGCTTGGATTCGAATCTGCGGGCTTTGTTATAGAATGTGCTTGGGGGCATATTGCAAGCCGCGGCGGCTTGATTGATGGTGAGCTTTTTACAGCGCCACGCTTCGCAGACCGCGTCGAAGTTTTCCGGAAGCGGGCGAATGGGTCTTCCGAAACGCACGCCCTTTGTCTTTGCGGCGGCGATGCCCTCCGCCTGCCGTTTTCTTATGCTGAGCCGCTCGTTTTCTGCCACATAGGACAGGATTTGCAGTACAAGATCCGCTATGAAAGTCCCCATCAAATCCCTGCTCTGCCTCGTGTCGAGGAGAGGCATATCCAGCACACAAATGTCAATTTTCTTCTCTTTCGTCAAAACTCTCCACTGATTTTGAATTTCCTCGTAGTTCCTGCCCAAACGGTCGATGCTCTGAATCACAAGCAAATCTCCCGCCCGCAGCTTATCTGTAAGCCTGCTGTACGCAGGTCTGTCAAAATCCTTCCCCGATACCTTGTCAATGTATAGCCGTCGCTTCGCAACCCCCGCCTCTCCCAGTGCCGCAAGCTGCCTCGCCTCGTTTTGATCCGCGCTGGACACCCTCGCATAGCCGTAAACCTTGCCTTCCATGTTCATTTCCTCCTCACATTTGCCTTTCCCTAATCATACCACCCCGCAAAAATATACAAAATTCGCCGCATTTCCTTGCGAAAAGTCCCATGGAGTAGTAAAATGAAGCATACACGTTTTTAGCGAACGGATTGGATAAAATAAAAATCGGAGGCAACCGAAATGAAATTGATCGATAAATTAAAAGATGAAAGGCTCTCCCTGTCTTTCGAAGTCTTCCCCCCAAAGCAGGATACGGCTTTTGACAGCGTGAAACGGGCGACAGAAGAAATTGCAAAGCTCTCCCCCGCTTTTATCAGCGTGACCTACGGCGCGGGAGGAGGCACCAGCCAATACACCTTAGACATCGCGAAAAACATCAAGGACCGTTACGGGGTGCAGACCCTCGCCCACCTCACCTGCGTTTCCTCAACCCATGAAACAGTACATAAAAAAATCGAAGAAATCAAGGCGGCGGGCATCGAAAACGTTATGGCGCTGCGGGGAGATATTCCGGAGGACATGGACCTTTCGCACCGGGAAAACTGGGATTATCACCATGCCATCGACCTTATCAGGGAACTGAAAGAAAGCGACGCAGGCTTTTGCATCGGCGGCGCCTGCTACCCGGAAAAGCACCCCGAGAGCCATAATCAAAAGGAAGATATTCGTTTTCTGAAAGAAAAGGTTGACGCGGGCTGTGAATTTTTGACCACGCAGATGTTTTTTGACAACAACCTGCTTTATAACTTCCTGTACAAAATTCGCGAGGCGAGCATTACGGTTCCGGTGGTTGCAGGCATCATGCCTATTACCAACGCCAATCAGGTGGAGCGGGCGCTGAAGCTCTCAGGCTCCCATGTTCCCCAGCGTTTCAAGAGCCTCGTTGACAAATTCGGCAAAGACCCTGCGGCGATGAAACAGGCGGGCATTGCCTACGCCACGGACCAGATTATCGACCTCTTTGCCAATAACATCGCCAACGTACATGTTTATTCCATGAACAAGCCGGACGTGGCGGAGAAGATTCAGGAAAACCTTTCGGATATTTTGGGAAAATAGTATGGAGCAAATTATTTTTACGAAAAGCTACCCGGAGCCACCGCTCAATCGGCGGGAGATTCTGCGATATATGGGCTGCGGCGGAGCAAGGGAAACGGCTCAGGGCGTGGACGCACTGCTTACGGAATGTCTTTCGGAAGTCCTGCCGCACCTCAGCTATAAGGTCTGCTGGCGCGCCTTTCCCATCAGAGAAACAAAGGGCGGCAGTCTTGACCTCGGATTCATGCAAACGGAAAGCCGCGATCTTTATCGCAATCTGAAAGGCTGTGACCGCTTCGTCCTCTTTGCGGCAACCGTCGGGCTTTCCCCTGACCGCCTCATCGCAAAATACGGGCGGATTTCCCCGGCAAAAGCCCTCTTTATACAGGCCATCGGCGCGGAACGTATCGAAAGCCTCTGCGATGTTTTTTGCGGCGAATTAGAACAAAAATACGCGGCGGAGGGTTTTGCCATGAGACCCAGATTCAGTCCCGGCTACGGGGATTTCCCCCTGGAAGCGCAAAAAGCGGTCTTTCAGACCCTTGACTGCCCCCGCAAGATAGGACTTTCCCTGAACGACAGCCTGCTCATGTCCCCAAGCAAATCCGTAACCGCCATGGTGGGCTTTTCCTTTGGGGCGGTTCCGAAAGAATCGCCGGAAAGGGCAGCGGAAAATTTATCCGACCGGTCGAAGGCGCAGGGGGAAAAGGCACAAGGGGAAAAGTTGAAAGATGAGCGCCAAGAAGCGCCCTCGCGCTGCGAAGGCTGCGGCAAAACCGACTGCGCATTTCGAAAAGCTTAACAGGTTTAAGAGAATTTTTTAACTTTATATACATCTATCTACATTATTTAAGCTGCCTCAGCGCGGCGGAACGGAGATTTTTATGAATATTTTAGACTATATGAAAGACCATCTGCTTTATCTCGACGGCGGTATGGGAACCCTGCTTCAGGACGCGGGACTTGCTCCGGGAGAATATCCGGAACGCTGGAATCTCAGCCATGCCGAGGTGGTGCAACGTATTCAAAGAGAATATTTTGAGGTCGGCAGCAATGTAATCGCAACCAATACTTTCGGCGCAAACGCCTTGAAGTTCTCCCACGAAGAGCTTTCGGATATCGTAAATGCCGCCGTGCAAAATGCAAAGATTGCCCGGGATTCAGCCAAATCCTCCCAGCCGAAATACATTGCCCTTGACATCGGTCCCTGCGGAAAGCTGCTGAAGCCCTACGGCGACCTTGCTTTCGAAGATGCGGTAAGCCTCTTTGCGGAGGTGGTGCAGCTGGGGGCGGAAAACGGAGTGGATTTGATCTACATCGAAACCATGAGCGACAGCTACGAGACAAAGGCGGCGCTGCTTGCCGCCAAGGAAAACTGCAATCTGCCCGTATTTGTTTCCAACGCTTACGGTGAGGACGGCAAGCTGATGACCGGCGCCTGCCCCGGGGCGATGGTTGCACTGGCAGAGGGAATGGGCGCGGACGCCATCGGCGCAAACTGCTCCCTGGAACCGAAACAGCTGCAAGGCGTGGTTAGGGAGCTTCTTGAAAACGCTTCCATTCCGGTGCTTCTTAAGCCCAACGCCGGACTCCCTGAGGATCGCGGCGGCAAGGCGGTTTATACGACTCTGCCCGAGGAATTTGCGGCGGATATGGCGGACTATGTCCGTCAGGGCGTTCGCATCGCCGGAGGCTGCTGCGGCACCACCCCGACCTATATACAGGAAATCGTAAAGGCAACCCGCGAAATTCCGCCGGTTCCTCTTACGGATAAGGAAATCACCTGGGTCTCTTCCTATACCCATACCGTCAAATTTGAAAAGGAGCCCCTTTTGATCGGCGAACGAATCAACCCCACCGGTAAAAAACGCTTCAAACAGGCACTTAAAGAGCATGATATGAACTATATCCTCCAAGAGGGAATCCGCCAACAGGAATGCGGCGTTCACATTTTAGACGTAAACGTGGGGCTGCCGGAAATCGACGAGCCGAAAATCCTGCGGGAAGCCGTACAGGAGCTTCAGGCAATCATCGATCTGCCCCTTCAAATCGACACTTCGGACGCCGAAGCCATGGAAGCCGCGCTACGGGTGTATAACGGCAAAGCCATGATCAATTCCGTAAACGGCAAGGCAGAATCCATGCGGACCATCTTTCCCCTTATGAAAAAATACGGCGGTCTGGCAGTGGCTCTAACCTTAGATGATAACGGGATTCCGAAGACCGCAGAGGAGCGAGTGGAAATCGCGGAGAATATCCTCGCCTGCGCGGCGGAATACGGCATAGACAAAAAAGACATTATCTTCGATACGCTGGCGATGACCGTCAGCGCGGAGCCGGGAGCCGCCATCGAAACCCTCAAAGCCCTGCGGATCATCAAGGAAGAGCTTGGCTGCCACACTTCGTTGGGAGTTTCCAACATTTCTTTCGGACTGCCAAAACGGGAAGCCATTAACGCTACCTTTTATACCTGCGCTCTTGAAAACGGGCTTTCCGCTGCGATTATGAATCCCTACGCCCAGGACATGATGAAGTCCTACTACGCCTTCCGCGCCCTGCACATGATGGACGAAAGTTGCAGCGATTATATCGCTTTCGCCTCCTCGCTGCCGGATAACACGTCCTGCCAAACAGCGGCATCTCAGCCACAGACCAATGGACAAGAAAAGACGCCGGCGGTTTCCCGGGCAGAACCCGCGGCAAATATCGACATGGCTGCCGATTCCGCTGCCGGCTACCCTTCGGACTTACAGCGGGCGATTGCCAAGGGGCTTAAGGAACAGGCTGCCGCCCTTACGGAGCAAATGCTGGCAAACAGGGAGCCGCTGGAAATTATTCAAGAGGAAATTATCCCTGCTCTGGACATCGTAGGAAAAGGATTCGAGGAGAAACGGGTTTACCTGCCCCAGCTTTTGATGAGCGCAGAGGCGGCGAAGGCGTCCTTTGAAAAAATCAAAGCCCAAATGTCCGGCGAAGCTGCCGCAAGCAAATATCCCATCGTCATCGCCACCGTTCACGGGGATATCCACGACATCGGAAAAAACATCGTGCGGCTGCTGCTGGAAAACTACGGTTTTGAGGTCATCGATCTTGGAAAAGACGTTGCCCCGCAGGATATTTTAGATGCGGTAATCCGCCATCACGCACCTGCTGCCGGTCTCAGCGCCCTGATGACCACCACCGTACCTGCCATGGAAGAAACCATCGCTCTTCTCAAAGAAAAAGCCCCATGGTGCAAGGTGGTTGTGGGAGGCGCCGTCCTCAATCGGGAATATGCAGACCGCATAGGCGCCGACCGTTACGCGAAGGAAGCCATGGAAACCGTCCGCTACGCCGACAGCTTAGACCCCCGGTAGGACATCTCTTTCGCAGGCAAGCCATTGGGTTGCAGGGAACCATAAAAAATATTTTTTTCTTGCTCCACCCAAACATTTGACCAAAAACCCAAAAGCCGGGGGATATGCTTTTCGCACATTCCTCGGCTTTCGTTCTAACACATCTTTCGGTTATTTTCTGATTTTTTTCAGGAACTTTCTCAGCTTTACTTATCAGCTTCGATACGCTTCTTATTGATATCTTTCCACATCTCTACGTCTACGCCCTTCCAGGAAAGCTTATCCGGATTGTAGTACGGATCTTTCTTAGCCTTCATCTGTTCTTCGTAGTCCTTGTACAGCGCAAATACCTTCGGTGACAGGAGAAGAACTACCAACATATTGATCCATGTGCAGCTTCCCAGAGCCAGGTCGGATAAGTTCCATGCCAGACCGGAGTCGATATTGCCCCAGATGAATACCAGGATTGGCATCGCGATACGCATTGTCCAGGTAACAACCTTACGGGTTTTTTCCTTTGCGTCGCCCTGGAACAGGTACATAGCTGCTGTCTCGGCTTCGTAGTAGTAGCTGATCAGGCAGGTGAAGGAGAAAAGTGCAAGCATGATGGCGATGAAGATAGGAGCGATATTGCCCATAACCGTCTTACACGCCAGCTGTACGAAGATAACGCCGTGTGTTCCTGCTGCTGCCAGTTCAGGAAGCTCTGCTGCGCCGCTTCCGATATATCCGGTGGTTGTATTGAAGCAGTCTGTCAAGAGGATCATGAGACCTGATGCGGTACAAACAATTACTGTATCCAGCCATACGCCTGCTGCGTTAGCCATGCCCTGTTTAATCGGGTGGCTGGTTTCCGCCGCGGCTGCTGTCGGGGAAGCTTCGCCCATACCAGATGCACTGGAGAAGGTACCTCTCTTAACACCCTGCTGGATAGCAACGCCGATGGTTCCGCCGAATACCGCATTCTTTGCAAATGCACAGGATACAACCATCTTAATCATTGCAGGTACTTCCGTGATGTTTGCAACAACGATCACAACCGTTGCGATCAGATATACGGTTACCATAAACGGTACGATCATTTCTGCTACGCTGCTGATACGTTTGATACCGCCTACAACTACAACTGCAAGAATCGCTGCAATAACTAACGCACTCACCCACATCGGTGTATGAAGTGCATTGGTGAAGCCGTCGCAGATGGTATAGGTAGCTGCCGCCGGCATGAATATGGAAGTTCCCAGCATGAGAACCAGTGCCATAAATGCGCCGTATTTTTTCCATCCGAGACCTCTCTCAGCGCAGTAAGCGCCGCCGCCTCTGTACTGACCGTCGATTCTCGTTTTATAAAGTACCGCCAAGGTACATTCTGAGAAACATACCGCCGAGTTCGTCATACCGGCGAGGATCATCCAGAATAATGCTCCCGGACCACCTAAGTAAATAGCTACCGCTACGCCGGCTACGTTACCTGTACCCACACGCATCGCCATGGTCGTACAGAAGGAACCGAATGCGGAAATTCCGGAATCCGAGTCCTGCTTATCAATAATTCTGCTCCACATGTCCTTAAAATGTACGAACTGGAAGCCATGCATTCTGATTGTGAAATACACTCCGCTTCCTACAATCAGTACCAGCATTCCGACACCCCAAATGTAACCATTCAGAAAGCCTACAACATTGTTTAATGCTTCTAACATAATTGCCCTCCTTGTTTTTTGCGTAATAACTTACAAACTTATGCATATAAATGCGCATATAAAATCCGGCCGGGATTCTATCATTTACACAACACATAAGCGCAACTTTCGTGCCAAAATGGTTTCTCGTCTCTTTTGTGGAGGTAAAGTGATGAAATAGCAATGTTTTTATGTGGTTTTCAAATCCGATTTCCTCTTTTGGTCGGTAAAATCCCGTCTGCATAAATTTGCACGCTTTTGAAGGCGATTCGTATTTTTTTCATCGTTTTTCTGCAAAAATCAGGGCTATTTGTGTATTTTTGATACATTTCTTTTCGATTCGGCTTGTTAAATTTTTGTTCTGGGTAAAAAACCATTCATACTGTATAATTTTGATACATTCAAATGTCGCATTTTGTGTCGTTTTTATACAG
This sequence comes from Bacteroides stercoris, assembly GCA_963635155.1. GTDB lineage: Bacteria > Bacillota > Clostridia > Peptostreptococcales > Anaerovoracaceae > CAG-238. The sequence continues at coordinate 5,143 of CAVHEY010000027.1, read as the reverse complement.
AGCATAGCGTTCCGCCTCCGCCATCTCCCTTTTTTCCTACTGGCATAAAAATTGCATTTTTTATGTTCAACTTAGATTTATATGGCATCAACGCGAAATGCTGTTATGCGAAAGGAGATTCTAAATGAAAGCAAAGAAAGTGGTAAGAACCATCGAAACTCACACCCTCGGTCAGCCGACCAGAACCGTAGTAAGCGGCTTCCGTCATATTCCGGGCAAGACTATGGCAGAAAAGTTCGAATATATGAAGGAAACTCAGGACTGGTTCAGAAAATTCCTCTGCTATGAACCGAGAGGAAGCGAAATTATGTCTGCTACCATCATCACCGAGCCTTGCACGCCGGGAACCGATGTGGGTATCCTTTACTTTGAGTCAAGCTGCTGGATGCCGATGTGCGGACACGACACGATCGGTACTACCGTAGCTCTGATTGAAGCAGGTCTTGTAGAAGTTACCGAGCCCATCACAAAAATCAGCCTTGATACTCCGGCAGGGGTTGTCGATGTGGAAGCCAAGGTAAACGACGGCGTGGTTGAAGAGGTTTCCTTCTTAAATGCTCCGGCTATGGTTCTGATGAGAAACGTAACCGTAAATACGAAGGACTTCGGACCGCTGACAGTAGACATTTCCTGGGGCGGAAACGTTTACGCAATTCTTCCTGTATCGGCGGTTGGCGAAACCATCGAGCCTAAGAATTGTCCGAGACTCGTTGAAATCGCCCAGTCAATCGCAAGGGATATCAACGAGCAGGTTGAAGTTAAGCATCCTACATTGGACTTCGTAAACTGCGTTACCCACGTTGAATTTGCAGGCCCGCCAAAGAGCCCGGGAGCTGATATCCAAAACTGCGTAGTGGGACTGCCTAAGGTTATCGACCGCTCCCCTTGCGGTACAGGCACTTCCGCAAAGGCTGCGCTTCTCTACGATGAAGGAAAGCTCAAACTCGGCGAAAGCTTCGTTCACGAAAGCGTTATCGGCTCCGTCTTCAAATGCAAAATCGCAGAAGAGCTGGAAGTTGGCGGCGTCAAGGCGATTCGCCCTCTCATCACAGGCAATGCTTGCGTAACCGGCTTCGCAACCTGGGTTCTCGATCCTAAGGACCCGTTCCCGGAGGGCTTCCTTTTGGGTATTTAATTGTTTCGCACAGTTAATTTTTTACTAAGCTAAAAATGCTCCTCGCACTTTTCATTCTTTAATGTATTTATGCGGGGAGCTATTTTTCTTTATTTTTCAGTTAATTTCGTATTTTTCAAGCATACGGTAAAAGGTTTTTCGGGAAACACCCAGGTATTCCGCGGCCTGTTTTTTATTTCCGTTAGCAAGCTCTAACATCTGCTGTATCTGAATCTTCTCAAATTTCTTTCGTGCTTCGTCCATGAAGCGGATTGCTTCTTTTTTGTCACCGATGTTTTCAAAGATTTCCTGCATAAGTCTGCCATGGGCGTTTTCAAATTCAGCCTGTCTTTTTTCGAGACCGCCCAGGGCGGAGCCATCTTCTCCGGTCAGGATCGGCTTCTTCGGCGATATACATTTCAGGAATATTTCTGCGGAAATTTCATCTTCCTTTGATAAGATACAGGCCCGGTTGACTACATTCCTGAGTTCGCGCACATTTCCCGGCCAATCGTATGCCATCAGAAGCTTATAGGCTTCTTTGCTTAATCTTTTCCGGTTGATATTGCCGGATAAATCCGCCGTTTGCGCGATCAGGGCTTCCACAAGGGAATTCAGGTCCTCCTTACGCTCTCTCAGAGGGGGAATCTCAACATTGAGAACCTGCAAGCGATAGTACAGGTCTTCTCTGAAAAATCCGTCAGCCACCATTTTTTCCAAATCGCGATTTGTTGCCGCGACGATTCTTACGTCAACCGGAATTTCGTGCGTACTTCCGATTCTTGTAATCCTCCACGTTTCCAATACGCGCAAAAGCTTCGACTGGAAGAGATAGGGAAGCTCCCCGATTTCATCGAGAAAAAGCGTTCCCTTATCCGCCAGTTCGAATTTACCGATCTGCCCTTTCCTCGACGCTCCGGTGAAGGCGCCGTCTACATAACCGAATAATTCGCTTTCGATCAGATTTTCCGGGAAGTTTGCGCAGTTAATTGCCACAAAGGGACCGTTTCTCCTTTGGCTGTAATTATGAATGGACTGGGCAAAGAGTTCTTTTCCGACTCCGCTTTCTCCCGTAACCAGCACACTGAAGGAGGATCTGGCATATTCCTTTGCCAGCTGGATTCTCTCCTGCATAACGCGGCTTTTTCCCTTTATATCTTCGAAGGTATATTCGGCAGACAGACCGATCATCTTTCTTGCCCTGGCGATGTCCTGTTGCCGGGAACGGGTAATCTCAAAGACGCCATAGATATTTCCCTCTTCGTCCTTTACCGGATAGATATCGTTTAGGATCAGCTGCGCCGGCTTCTTTGAGGTCAGCCGCTTTACGCGCATTTCGCAATCGGTGATTTCCTTGCCTGATTCGAGAACCTCCAATATCTTATATTTCTTCGTTCCTTTTTCCATGTAGGTCAGTTCTACATGGAATTGCTTCATAATGTCGGCGACATGGACGCCGATTGCATCTGCGGGATTTGGCACGTTGAAGTCCTGATACCAAATCTTATTTGCAAACATCAGACAGCCATTTTTGTCATAGATTGCAATGGCATTGTCTGCGAAATCCAGGAAATTCAACAGCTCACGGTTGTGTAATTCGCCGGCATCAAAGATTTTGATAATTTCTTTCAAATCCTCCTGAATCGCAATTATTTTTTTTGCGGTTTCCGGTCGGTTCGACGACAAAATCCGATATCCGCCGCCGATCTCATCGTAAGTCAGCATATCCTTGTCGGGATTTTTGAAAACCTCTTCCGGAAGCAGGTATCCCGAAAGCTCCTCCTTTGGTTTCTCCGAAGCGAAGTACAATATCATGCCGTTTCCGGCGCAGAGAATCATAAGGTCGCCGGCAATTTTCTCCCGTCTTATGAGAACCAAAAAAATTTTCTTAATGATATCATTCTTACCACGAATGGCATACTTAATCTTTTTATCGACTTTTGACTCTACTTTTTCTGCAATTTTTTGATAAGATTGTGTCATCGCGACTCCTCCTTTTTTTCTATTTTGCCTTTAAAAAATAAAAATTGCAAGTAAAAATTTTTATTTTCTACGCAATTTACAGGAAAAAGGTCAATTTTCATCGAAATCCATGTGTATTTTTGCTACATTAGCCCGCCTCGGTGTATATTTTTGACCCACAGTTTTCTCGTTTTATGTGTATTTTTGCTACACTCACACTTTCTTTCCTCCCATCTAAGCTCCCAAAGCATTGAAGTTTCAATATGTTAATTTCTTGGCACACGTTTTGCATTTAATAAGTACAAAACAAATCTTATGTACAAAACAAAACTAAGGAGGAAGCTGTTTTGATTTTCAATATTCAAAAATGCTCGATACATGACGGAGTCGGGCTTCGCACCATCGTTTTCTTCAAGGGCTGTCCCTTGCACTGTCCTTGGTGCGCAAATCCCGAGTCCCAGTCATACAAAAAGCAGATTATGGAATTTCCAAGAAAGTGTATCGGCTGCGGGGCTTGCGTCAAAGCCTGCGAGGTAGGCGCCATTCACCCGCAAGAGGATGGGCTTAGGATAGACCGCAATGCTTGCACAAACTGCTTCCGCTGTACCGATGTATGCTTTGCAGAGGCAAAAACAACCGTGGGAGAGGAAAAAACCGCCCAGGAGCTGTTTACAGAAGTGAATAAAGATCGCTATTTTTATGAGATCAGAGGCGGCGGCGTTACCTTCTCGGGGGGCGAGCCTTTGACCCAGCCGGAGCTTCTTTACGAAACGGCAAAGAAATGCAAGCAAAATCGCCTCCACACCACCATGGAAACCTGCGGTTACGGCAAATTCGAGGACTTCGAAAAAGCTCTGGACTACATAGACGATATGTTCATCGACATCAAACACATGGACAGCGCCGTGCACAAAGAGCTTACCGGCGTGGGAAACGAAGTGATCTTAAGCAACATCAAGGCGATTGCCGCAAGAGGAATCCCGATTATCATTCGCACCCCTGTCATTCCGGGCTACAACGATACCGAAGAAAACATCAGGCAGACGGCGGATTTTATCAAGGATATCCCGAATATCAACGAATACGAGTTGCTCCCCTATCACAACTTCGGTGAATCAAAGTATTCTTCCCTGGGTATCCCCTACAAGCTCAAAGATGTGGAGATACCGGAGGACGAAGAGATTCAATCTTTGGTAAGGGCAGCAAACCAAATATTAAAACCGTATGGCAAACAATGTTTCTATATGAAAAAAAATAAGAAGGAGATAGTATTATGATTTCAGAAAGAATTGCAAGACTCAGCGACAAGGTTCGCAACTCACAGCCGACGATTGATCTTGATCGTGCAAGATTGATCACGGAATTCTACAGCCACCCGTCCATGGATAACTATATCTTAAGACGTGCAAAGGCTTTCCGTTATTACCTGGAAAACAGAAAAATCTTCATTGACGAAGATGAGCAGATTGCCGGTCATCAGGGCGGCAGCTGGAACAACGCGGTTATGCACCCAGATGTAGCCAGATGGCTCTACGAGGACTTCGATACCCTCGACAAGCGCCCTTCGGATCACCTTGTATTCCGCAGCGAAGAAGAAAAGCAGGAGCTTAGAGAAATCGTAGAGCAGTGGAAGGGCGAATCCTTCGGAGATTTCGCAAAGGGTCTGATGGACGAAGACATTCTTAAGATGCTGGACGCCAAGATTTTCTCCCACGGCGTTTCCAACCAGTCCACCATGAACCACTCCCCTGACTATGACAATCTGATCAAGCGGGGCTATCGCTGGTACATCGATTATTGCAAGGAGAGACTGGCAAACCATGTTGTACACGATGTATATGACATGGAACAGCGCATCGCTTGGCAATCCATGATCATCGTGATGGAAGCCATCATCGCTTTCTCCCACCGTTATGCAGACCTTGCCGAAGAACAGGCAAAGACCTGCAAGGATCCTAAGAGAAAACAGGAACTCCTTACCATGGCAGAAAACTGCAGAACAGTACCGGAGAATCCGCCGCAGAACTTCCTTCAGGCTGCACAATTCGTATGGATGAACCATCTGGC
>CAVHEY010000026.1:10730-13880 GCA_963635155.1 Bacteroides stercoris | reverse complement strand
GGAGCATTTGTTAACATGCTATCTTACCTCCTTAAAAATTTTTTGTTCTTTTCTATCCAGCATTTCCTTTAGTCGGGAAATATAGATTTCGTAATTTGATACATTTGGCACCCGTTCCAGCCGGTTCTCCCCAGGATAATACATCTTGCTGATTCCTCCGGCTCCCAGGGCGATAATGGTCTGCTTTTCCTCCATGATGCGTATGTTATAAAGGGACGGGGTGTCTTCCTTGCAGTAGCCCACATTCTCGAAGGCTCCCGCCATGTGCTTTTGCCGGTAAAGATAATAGGGACGATAGCCCGCGTCCTTTAGCTTCTTCTTTGCAATTTTCAGCATCTTTGCAACGGTTTCCGACTGCTTGTAATGAAAATCCTTGTCCACTTCCACCAGTCTGGAAGCCCGCTTTACCGCCAGGGTGTGAACCGTGATGTTTTTCGGGTCAAGAGCGATTATCTCTGCAAGGGTTTCGGCAAAATCCTGTGGGGTTTCCTCCGGAAGTCCTGCGATCAGGTCCGCGTTTACAATGGGAATTCCCACCTGCTCCGCTATCTGAAACGCTCTTGTGATATCCTCCGGCTTATGCTGCCTGCCGATGAGTTCCAGAGTCCTTTCTTTCATGGACTGGGGGTTTATGCTGATTCGCCGAATTCCGTGTCTATGGATTACCTCTAATTTTTCGTATGTTATGGTGTCCGGGCGTCCCGCCTCCACGGTAAATTCCTTGACGCCCCTTTGGTCGATGCTTTCTTCTACGGTTTTCAGCAAATCCGCCAGCTGCTCCGCCGTAAGGGTCGTGGGGGTTCCGCCTCCGATGTATATACTCTCCGCCGAAAGCCCGGTTTCTTCCATTCTCTTTCCTACATAGCGGATTTCGGTTTTCAGTGCTTCCAGATACCTTGCGATTTCCTCATCTCCCACCTGATTTGAAGTGAAGGAGCAGTACAGGCATCTCGTGGGGCAAAAGGGAATGCCGATGTAGATTCCCGCCGAATGTTCCGGTGGATTCCCGCAGCTTTTCTGCTGATATTCGTAGGTTTCTATCAATAAATCGATTTTTTCCGGGGCAAGGAGATAGGTGTTTGCAAGTTCCTCTCTGACCGCTTCCTTACTGCCAAGCCTTTGGAACAGCTCCCCTGTGAGCTTCACCGGGCGCACCCCGGTGAGGATTCCCCACTCCGGCTTCTTCCCGGTTAACCGAGAAAGTTTATGGTAAATCTCTCTTTTTATCTCGTTTTTGTCACCTGAAAGGCTTTCGTTAAAGATGATTTCCTCCGTGACCCCGAAGGCACCGACTTCCTGCGCCTCGGCAAGTTCTTCGCCTAACGGCTCTGTCTCCGCAAATTCCGCTTCCGTAAAGAATCTGAACTCCTCGGGTCTCAGGAAAATCTTTATCAGCTCCCCGTAGTCGTATTTATTTTCAACATTTTTTAAGATGATCTTATACAAAAGGATTTCCTTTCTTTTCGTCTCCGATGGTGGTCTTCTCCATGTGTCCCGGCAGCACTACGGTATCGTCCGGAAGCACGAAAAGGCGCTTTTTGATGGACTTCATAATTGCCTCGAAATCGCCGCCATAAAAATCCGTCCTGCCGATGGAGTATCTGAAAAGAGTGTCACCGCTGAAAAGATAGCCGGAAGTATAGATGCACATTCCGCCCTTTGTGTGACCCGGCGTGTGGATAAAATGAAGCTCCAGATTGCCTACCTTCAGGGTATCCCCGTCCTTTACCCAAATATCCGCTTCCAGCGTAATCGGCTTTGGGAACATCTCTGCCGAGCAGTTCAACTGCGCGTCTGCCAGCATATCCTTTTCCTTTTCGTGCGCCACCAGCTTCGCCGATGAAAAATCACGCTTAAAGCGTTCCACTCCGCCGATATGGTCCCCATGCCCGTGGGTCAGGATAATATATTCAATATCAAGTCCAAGATCCATCGCCTGCTTGCTGAGCTTCGGGGAATAATCCCCCGGATCCACGATAAATCCCTTGTTTGTTTCCTCGTCATATACCAGATAGGTGTTGACCTGAATCGGTCCCGTTACATAGCTTAAAATTTTCATTTCTTACCTCTTGTCTATCTCTTGTCTATCTATAAAATCCTCTAAGAGCCTCTAAAAGCTCTTAAAAAAGCTTCTTGCTGTCCAGTAAAATCGTTACCGGTCCGTCGTTGTGTATCTCTACCAGCATCTCTGCTTGGAAAATGCCGGTCTCCACTTTCAGCCCCTTTCCCTCCAGCCTTTTGTTGAAAGATTCGTATAATTTTCGGGCTTCTTCGGGTCTTGCCGCCTTACTGTAGCTGGGTCTCTTGCCCTTGCGGGCGTCTGCCAGCAACGTAAACTGGGAAATCGATAGGATTTCACCGCCGATATCCAAAGCCGAAAGGTTCATTACTCCTGCCTCATCGTCGAAGATGCGAAGCCCTGCGATCTTATCCGCAAGATAGTCCGCGTCCTTTTCGCCGTCTCCTTCCTCGACCCCAAGCAGCACTGCCATGCCCTTTTCGATCTCTCCGACCACTTTATTCTCAACGGTCACCTTGGCTTCCGTCACTCTCTGCACCACCGCTCTCATAAATGTTCTGCATCCTCCTCTATGATTTTGCCCGGTAAACCTGGGTTACCCCGCTGATGTTTCGTAGGCTGCGCAAAACCTTTTGCATTTCCTGGGTACTGGATATGGAAAGGGTTATGGTCATCATAAGACTTCCGTCCCTGCCGCTCTTTGCGTTTACTCCGGAAAGGTGAATGTCCATATCCTCGCAAACTCTGGAAATATCCGAAAGGATGCCCTTTCGGTCGTTTCCGATAATGCAAATATCCGCGTTGTAGGATTTTCCTGCCTTGAGGTCTTCCCACTCCACATGGATAAATCTCTGCTTTTCTTCCTCCGGAAGCGCCACGATGTTGGAGCAGTCGCACCGATGAACCGAGATTCCTCTGCCCTTTGTGATGAAGCCGATGATATCGTCCCCCGGCACCGGGTTGCAGCATTTTGCCAGCTTTATCATCAGGTTGTCCGCGCCCTCCACTACGATGCCCGGATTGTCCTTTGATCTGCGCTCTAACTTCGCCTTTCGCGCCTCCGCCGCTTTGATCTCGTCTATGATCGTTTCGTTGGATTTGATTTCGGTGTGATTTTCCTCGGAATAATA
>CAVHEY010000026.1:0-9888 GCA_963635155.1 Bacteroides stercoris | reverse complement strand
CGATAATTCTTACAGCAATCAGGTCAAAGATTTCGTCAATCTGTTTATTTTGGAATTTCATTTTGCGGTATATGCTGTAATAGTGTTTTGCTCTGCCATAAATATCATAGTGCAGATTCATATCGTCGAGAGACTCTTTGATCTCGCCGATTACGGTGTTGATGGTCGCCTCTCGTTCTTCTGTTCGTTTGCTTACTTTCTCTTTGAGATCCTCGAACTCCGCAGGATGCAGATATTTCAGAGCCAAGTCTTCCAGTTCGAATTTGACCTTTGAAATACCCAGTCTTCCTGCCAGGGGCGCGTAAATTTCAAGGGTTTCGTTGCATTTTTCAACGATTTTTTCGGGTTTCATGTATTCCATGGTTCTCATATTGTGCAGCCTGTCCGCCAGCTTGATAATGAGAACCCTGATGTCCTTTGACATGGCAAGGAACATCTTGCGGAAATTTTCCGCCTGGATTTCTTCTTTTGATTCAAATTTTATGGTACCCAGTTTTGTGACACCGTCTACCAAAAGAGCAATCTCCTCGCCAAAATCGGCGACGAGCTGCTCTCTTGTGTATTCCGTGTCTTCAACCACATCATGCAAAAGCCCACCCACGATGGTAGCGTCGTCCATACCCATATCCACTAAAATCAGCGCAACATTTATGGGGTGTATAAAATACGGTTCCCCGCTTTTTCTGAGCTGACCCTCGTGTAAGGTTTGCGCCGTATCAAACGCTCTGCCAATCAAGTCGGTGTTGTATTTAGAATTTATTTTCAGTATTTTTTCTAAAAACTCGGCCTTTGTAATCATTGATGTCTCCTGTCGGTTCGTATTCTTAGTTTGCTTTGGACTTCTTTGCCGTATTCTTCAGGTATTTTGAGCCTTCGTCCTTTTTGCAGAGATCATAGTACAGCGGGCTGCAAATGAAGATCGACGAGCAGCAGCCTACGATTACGCCTACCATAAGCGGAATGATGAATTCGCGAATGGAGGAAGATACCATGATGCAAAGCGGGATCATTACAACCAGCGTTGTCAGAGAAGTCATAATGGTTCTGTTAAGGGTCTGGTTGATACTTCTATCGATGTTGACTTCGCTGCTTTCCCTCGGATTGATGGTCTTGTTTTCTCTGATACGGTCGAATATTACGATGGTATCGTTTATGGAATATCCTACCAGCGTCAGTATTGCCGCGATAAACGGGTTGTTTACCGTGAAGCCGAAGATTGCGTAAAAGGCGATTACAATCAGCACGTCGTGCACAACTCCGGCAACTGCGGAAATTCCGTACTTCCAGGACTTGAATCGGAAGATGATATAAATCAGCATACCGATGGAAGCGATGATTACCGCCTTGAGGGCGTTGAGCTTAAGCTCGTCACCGACGGACGGTCCGAACTGTTCGGAAGCAAGAATGCTTTCGTCCGTGATTCCGTAAGCGTCTTCCAACGTTGCGATAATCTCGTTTCTCTGGGCGTTATCCAGGGACTCGATGGTCTTGATGATAACCTGGGTGTTGCCCTCCCCTGCGTAAATGATCTGCGGATCAAGGTCATATTCTTCCAGAGTCTTTTCTACATCTTCAATGGCTACCTGCTTTCCAAGCTCGATCTGGAATGTGGTACCGCCGGTGAAATCGATACCGTAGTTCATGCCGAAGATTACGGACCACAGCAGTCCTACAACGATAATGGTTACGCTGACAATGTAGAATACCTTTCTATGTTTAATAAATGAGAAAGTCTTATTAAGCATCTGCTTCGGAGTTCCGTCTTCGTTAACGCCGAAGTATTTGTTCTTCGCAAATTTTTCGCTGTTTGCAAGAAGCGAAATGAAGAGCTGCGTAATAACTACAGCCGTGAAAATACTGATGATAATACCGATCATCAAGGTAAGGGCGAAGCCCTTAACCGAGGTAGTACCTACTTCATAAAGGACAACCGCGGCGATGAGGGTGGTAATCTGGGCATCCAGTACCGTGCTGAGGGCGTTCTTGAAGCCTGCGTCAACGGCAACGCGAATGGACTTGCCGGCGCAAATTTCTTCTTTGATTCTCGCAAATATGATTACGTTAGCATCTACCGCCATACCTATGGATAGGATCAACGCCGCGATTCCCGGCAAGGTAAGTACTACGTTAAACGCCACCATGGACCAAAGGAACATGATTACGTAGAGCAACAGCGCGATGTCTGCGATGAATCCCAGCATTCCGTAGAAAATAATCATGATGAAGAATACGATTGCAAGACCGATTGCTCCCGCCACGATGGACTTGTCCAGAGCGTCTGCGCCAACCGTTGCCGCCTGTACGGAGGACTGAACCTCAACCAATTCTACAGGAAGGGCGCCGCCTCTGATGAGGGCTGCCGTCATGGTAGCTTCTTCTTTGGAGTAGTTTCCTGTCATCTCACAGCTTCCGCCGCTGATTACGCTCTGTACCCGCGGATTTACAACGATTTCGTCGTCAAGAACGATGGCAATTTCGTTAGCGCTGAGCCCGTCGATGGTCGGCGTTACTTCCTGGTTATAGGCTTTTCTGGTTCCCTCTTCGAACAGAGAAGCACCTTCGCTGTCAAATTCCAATAAAATCTTATAATAGCTTCCGTCCGTTGCAACCTGCGCGTCCTTTACGTGGCTGCCGTCCAGTACAACCGAGCCGTCCGCAAGGATAAAGTAAAGCTGTGCGGTTTTACCAATCGCCTGAATCGCTTCGTCTGCGTCTTCAACTCCCGGCATTTCAACTCTGATGCGGTTGGTACCCTCAATGGTTACGGAAGCTTCCGCAACGCCCATCTGGTTAACACGGTTATCCAGTACGGCTCTGGTCTGCTCCATAAGCTCCTTGAGCTCGTCCCCTGTTTCATCGGTCTGTGCCTCCATTACGACATAAACACCGCCGTTTATGTCAAGACCGTATTTCAGGGTATCTTTGACTGATGTTATGGCACCATCTTTTGTCTTGTCACCTATGCCAAAGAGGGTGACATACCAGCCGAACACGAGTACGATGATTACCAGTACGGCTAAAATTCTTTTCAGTTTCACACTCATTTCTAAAACCTCTCATTATTAAAATATCTGTGAATGCCCCTAATACGGGCATTTTATTTTACATTCCATTTTACTACTTTTTGGGGGATTATACAAGCCTAAATGCTCATTTTTCAACCAAAAAATCGAATAGTAAGCGAATTATGGGATAGAAATCAAGCATTTTGGAAGGCAAAAAGGGGCAAAAAAATCGAAAGGCTCCGATTTCTCGGAGCCTGTAACATGCATTTTATGTATTATTCGTTTTCGGAAGCGTTAACCGCAGCTTCTTCCACTGCTTCTTCCAAAACTTCTTCGGTAACCTTTTCTTCCGGAGCCTCGGCTACTTCAACCTTGACTTCCTCTTTCGCTTTTTCGGCTTTTTCCGCCTCTTCTACGTCGGAAGATTTTCTGAGCTTCTTCGGCATAACCTTTTTAGGCTCGTCCTCTTCTTCAAAGCTCACTGCGGTTCCCCGTTTCGCCGATTCCTTGGTAACGGTGGAAACTGCCCATCTCATCATCTCGAACTTAACTTTATCTGCTCCGACCTGTACGACGATGGTTTCGTCCTTTGTCTTTACAATCTTGCCGCACAAACCGCCGATTGTTATGATTTCATCGCCTACGGTAAGGCTGTTTCTCATGTCTTTAATCTGCTTATCTTTTTTCTTCTGAGGTCTGATCATCAGGAAGTACATCAGCACGAATATTAAAATAATGGGTAACAGATTAACTAATGTGTTAGTCATAAAACAACTCTCCTCTCGAGCAATTAAAATGGTGCCGGCGATGGGGGTCGAACCCATACGGTGTCGCCACCACGGGATTTTGAGTCCCGCACGTCTGCCAATTCCATCACGCCGGCTTGTTCGTCGTTGCGTTTCGTTTGCAACGGTTCGATTATACCATAAACGGCGTCACATTACAAATATTTTTTTCGTATTATCGTCACTTTTTTCGACTTTCTTTCGACTTTTTTTGTAAGACGTCTGAAAAATGCCCTCTTATTCGCCGACGACTTCCTTCCAGCTCCAGGTGTTGCAGTTTTTATAAATATTGTTGAAGGTAGGCAGCTTCTCCGCCGTAAAGGTTGAAATGCCTACCAGTCCCATTTTCTTGTAGCACAGCGCATAATAGGGCAGTTCTTCCAGCAGGGCTTCTTTAAGCTCCGTGTATTTTTCTTTCAATTCCTCTTCGTCATACAGCCTTTCCAGCTCTCTGGATTTGGTATAAAGCTCCGAGTTATAATAGCCCCAGTCGTTTTTCCCGTCAAAGAATTCCCTTAAATCGTAGGTTTCTTCCATTTCGCAGCCTGCCACCAGCAAATCGAAATTTTTCGATGCCACCGCCTGTTTATACTGCTTTGCAGGCAGCGCGTTTATGTCCGTCTTAAAGCCCAGGGTTTCCATGTTCTTGGCTATATTTTTACACGCCGATACCCTTTGGGGATTGGATTTCTTTACAAGCAGCGTAAGGGTTATTTTGTTGCCTGCCGCATCTTCCAGAAAACCGTCTCCGTCAGCGTCCTCAATTCCGGCTTTTTTCAGCATTTCCACCGCCATGTCGTAATTATACCCGCTCATGCTTCCCGTGTCCTGTACTCCTAAAAAATCGGGATAATACAGCGTGTCGGTGAGAACCGCATCTGAGGCGTAGGAATTTTTTATGATCTTTTCGTTGTCGATTCCGTAGGCGATCGCCTTTCGCGCTTCCTTGGACAGATAAGCTTTGTTCGTATTGAAAACCACAAACTCCACCTGTCCGGATAGGATATCGTACATATTGAGCTTCTTGTCCTTGACGGTGGAATACCGGTCCGTGGATTCGTCGATATAGCAGGTGACCTCGTTTATCTCGGTGAGGGAGGACTTATAGGATTTGTCTGGCAAAATGTTAAACTGAAGCCGGTTCGAAGCCGCCTCACCATAATAGTCCTCGTTTGGCTTTAACTTCAGCTTCTTCAAATAGTCGTAGGAAGCATAGCGATACATTCCGGTTCCCACGGGTTTGAAGCTGTCGGTATCCGCCACAAATTGATAGGGGCTGCTGTACCCTGCGGAGGAAACGATGGGAAAGGTCAGAATGTCCAGAGAGCAGTTATAATTATTATTAAAATAAATCGTAAGTTCCCTGTTGCTTTTTACGTTGACATACATGATTCTGGAACATTTGTTGTAATAAGGGGATTTGCTGCCCGCCTGTTTTATCGCGTTGACGGTAAAGCGCACGTCCTCCGCCTTTAAGGTATTTCCCGAATGCCATTTGATATTTTTTTTCAGTTTGATGGAAATCGATGCCTTTTCCGTATCCACTTCGTAGCTCTCTACCAATTTCGGAGCCGCGTTCAGATTGTCGTCAAGTTCAAAGAGTCCGTCGTAAATCAGCTTCGAAATATAGTAAATGTCCTCGCTTTGGGACACCAGCGGGTTAAGGGTGTCGAATCTTTCCGCGGCAAAATAAAGGGTCTTCTTTTCCTTGTATTTGATGTCCGGGTCGATGTTCAGCACCTCTTCCTTGTATATTTCCACGCTGGAAAGGACGACAGCAGAAATCAAAATTACAGCCAGTATCCATATCCAACTTTTTTTGATAAAACTAATGAATTTTGACATTTTCGTCTTCTCCGTTCTTCCATCTGTCAATTTCCCGGTCAAGCTGCCGGTAGAGGTGAGGCAAATCCTTTGAATTGTCAATGATTCGGTCTGCAAGGGCTTTTTTCTCCGCTAAGGGCATCTGATTCGCTATGCGGCTTTTAATATCCGCGTCGTTCAGTCCGTCCCTGGCTTTCACCCGTTCCATCACTATCTCCGGTTCCGCCGTCACCAACCAATTCTCGTCGGTATATTTCTGCATACCACATTCGAAAAGCAAAGGTGCGTCTAAAATCGCAATTCCTTTGAAAGCCTGTTTTTTCAGTTCTTCCATTCTGTCCAGCGTTATTTTGATAACGGCGTCCGTGATGATTTTTTCCAGCTTTTCCTTTTGTTCGGGCTTTGCAAAAACATAGTTTCCCAGCTTTTTTCTGTCCAGTTCCCCAGCCTCCGAAAAAAACGCTTCTCCGAAGGTTTCTCTCAGGATTTTGAGATAGGGGCTTCCCTTTTCCGTAAGCTTTCGCGAAATTTTGTCTGCATCGATGATCACGCAGCCCTTTTGTGCAAGATATGCGGAGGCGGTGGATTTGCCGCTGCCGATTCCCCCGGTAAGTCCTATCATCTTCATTTCTGTACCTTTGTGCCTATTTTATTTCATTATTTCAATTCATACCAGCTGTTGCCTGTGTTAAGCTCCGCCGCAAGCTTCACGGAAAGCTGTACCGCCCCTTCCATATTCCGTGTCAGAAGCTCTTTGATTTCCTCAGCCTCTTGGAGATTTGCATCGATGATCAGCTCGTCGTGAACCTGCAAGATGAGCTTGGAGTTTGGATATTTCTCCTTTAGCTCATGATAAACCCGTATCATGGCGAGTTTAATAATATCCGCGGCGCTTCCCTGTATCGGGGTGTTCATGGCAAGCCTTTCTCCCAGCTGACGGGTCATGTAAGCCGAAGCGTTTATCTCGTGTATCGCCCGCTTTCTTCCCATCATGGTGGTGGCGAAGCCCGTTTCCCTGCAAATCCTTATTTGCTCGTCCATATATTCTTTTACTTTGCTGTGTTTTGCAAAATAGGCGTGGATATAGTCCTCCGCTTCTTTTCGGCTTATGTGAAGCTCCTCGCTGAGACCGAATCCGCTCATTCCGTAGATTACCCCGAAGTTTACGGCTTTCGCCCGGCTTCTGTCAAGAGGCGTGATCTCTTCCGGCGGAATTCCCAAAACACGAGACGCCGTGGTTTTGTGAATATCCTCGCCATTGTTGAAGGCTTCGATGAGGCTCTCGTCCCCGGAAAGAGCCGCGAGAACCCGAAGCTCGATCTGGGAGTAGTCCGCCCCCACGAGGATATGCCCCTCGGAAGCGGTGAACGCCTTGCGGAGATTTCTTCCCAGTTCCTGCCGAATCGGTATATTCTGCAAATTCGGCTCGGTGCAGCTGATTCTCCCCGTTGCGGTTACGGTCTGCCTGAAATGCGCCCTTATCTTCCCATCGGATGAAATAAGGGGTTTCATGCCCTCCACATAGGTGGAATTCAGCTTCGTCAGGTTCCGAAATTCCAGAACTGCAGGGACTATAGGGTGTTTATCCTTGATTTTTTCCAGGATCTCCGCCCCGGTGCTGTAGCCTCTCTTTGTTTTTTTGCCCGCCGGCAGCTTAAGCTCTTCAAAGAGAACCTCCCCCAGCTGAATCGGCGAGTTTATATTAAATTTTCGGCCCGCCAGATCGTAAATCTTGATTTCCAGCAGTTCTATTTTTTCCTTCAGTTCTTTTCCAAATTCGTCGAGGAACTCCCTTTCGGCTCTCACGCCCTCGACTTCCATGGAAGCTAAAACCTCGATAAGGGGCAGCTCTATTTTGTAAAGCACCTCGGAAAGGTTTTCTTCTTCGATGGATTTTTTTTGAAGCTCTGCAATTTTAAGAGTGATATCCCCGCACATGGCGGCGTACTCGCCGTATTTTGCGGAATTGTCGGAAAACATATCCAGCTGCTGCATATCTCCCGCAGCAAATTCTTCCCATTCCGGCAAATTCACATGGAGCTTTTCCAGTGCCAGAGTCTTTAACTCATATTTGTTTTTTGCCGCGTCCAGCACATATTCGGCAATGGCGGTATCGAAAGTCACCCGAAACTCGGAATATCCCCGGAACATGAGGGCATACAAATCGTCCTTTATGTCGTGACCCATGAGGTTCAGGGACAGGGTGTTTAAATGCTCGATGACCTTCGACGCGCTGATTTTGTCGCAGTTAACGAAAAAGCCCTCCGCTCCTTCCATGAAAAATATACCGGATATTTGCGGCGCCTTTACGTGGGCGTAGTCGCTGAAAACCTTGAGGAAAACCTCATCTTTTCCTTTGAGAGCATCCAGCTTGCAAAGCTCCGCCTCTGAGGAAATGTCCCTAATATCCACCTCGGGAGCTTCCGCTTTTATTTCCTCTGCCGTGTCCTCCACCTTAAGGCGTTTCAGGAAGCTGTTAAACTCCAGCTTTGTATAAAGCTCAATCAGTTTTTTGTAATCCGGCGCCTCCCGTTTCAGCTCCTCGATCTCGATGTCGATAGGTACGAAGCGGTTGATGGTGGCGAGCCGCTTGCTCATAACCGCAAGCTGGGCGTTTTCTTCCACCTTGCTTCTCAATCCGTTTTTGGAAATTTCCTCCGTATGCTCCAGCATATTTTCTATGGAGCCGAACTGCTTGAGCAGGGCGATTCCCGTCTTTTCCCCGACTCCCGGAATTCCCGGAATATTGTCCGAGGAATCTCCCATAAGCCCTTTCAGGTCGATAAACTGCGCAGGGGTAAGCCCGTAGCGTTCCTGCATTTTCTCGTCGTCGTAAAGCTCAAAATCCGTGATGCCCTTTTTGGTTATGAGGACGTTGGTCCTGCCCGTAGCTAGCTGAAGGGCGTCCCGGTCCCCGGTAATAATCAGGGGCTCAAGTCCCTCTTCCTCTGCGATGCGCGCCACGGTGCCGATGATGTCGTCCGCCTCGAAGCCCTCAAGCTCAAGGGTCTTTATGTTCATTGCGTGTAAAACGTCTTTCAAAATGGGCATCTGCATCACAAGCTCCGGCGGCATGGGTTTTCTTCCCGCCTTGTATTGGTCGTATTCCAGGTGCCGGAAGGTAGGCGCCTTCAGGTCAAAGGCAACCGTAATATATTCCGGCTCATAGTCGTTTTCAATCTTGTTCAGCATATTGACAAAGCCGTATATACCTTGAGTATAAATACCCTCTTTGGTAATCATCGGTCTTTGCATGGCGTAAAACGCCCGATTGATTAAGCTGTTTCCGTCGATAATCACAATTCTTTTCATTATGCCATTACCTTTCTTTCAATGCAAACCCATATCCCATTGCCACAAATACAACGCCTCCGATGATGTTTCCCATGGTTACCGGAAGCAAATTATTTGTAAACATTCCAATCCATGTGAGATTTGACAAATCCATGGCGCCGTTCAGAGCCACAAACAGCTCATTTGTGCTGCCGAAAATCCCCGCCGAAATAAAATACATATTCGCTATGCTGTGTTCGTATCCCGCCACGACAAAAAGCATGATGGGGAAAAATACCCCCGCCACTTTGTCCAAAGTCCCCCGGGCTCCGTGGGAAATCCACACCGCCAGGCAAACCAGCCAGTTGCACAAAATCCCGCTGAAAAGGCACTGGAAAAAGGACAGATTCACCTTCCCCGCCGCTATTTTAACCGTCATGGCGCCCAGATATCCGTTTCCGGCATTTAAGGCTCCGGAATAATACACGAGCGCCGCCACAATAACCGCGCCGATGAAATTTGCAAGATAAACGATTCCCCAGTTTCTCAGCATTTTCGCCAGACCGGTTTTCTTTTGCATCACCGCGACGGTAATCAGCGTGTTTCCGGTGAAGAGTTCGGCTCCTGCAAGAACCACCATAATCAGTCCTCCCACAAAAACTGCCCCCATAGCCAGCCTTCCCAGTCCGTAGGTTTCCGGATTGCCAAGCAACCCGTATGCCGCCATATTTGCCCCTGCTCCCGCAAAGGCGATATAGGCTCCCGCCATGATTCCCATGATAAACAGCCTTGAAAAAGCCGCGTTTGCGCGGTTTTCCCCTGCTTTTGCAATTTCCTCCAAAATCTCAATCGGTTTTAAATGTTGCATCGTTTCTTTTCCTCTGTTCTGTCCCGGTCGCAGGCTACCATATTGCCATGCTGTGATTCAATTATATCTTATCTTTTCGTTTATTGCAAAATAAAATCCCAAATTACCGTTAAGGATATAATTGACGCCCTAT
>CAVHEY010000025.1:5756-14017 GCA_963635155.1 Bacteroides stercoris | reverse complement strand
AGATTCTCCAGATTTCGGCTTTCCATTCCGCCTCGATGTCTGCAAGCACGATTCGTCCTATGGGTTTTCCTTCGTAGCAGGTGGCAGGCGATGGGGTTGCTGCCTCCTGCGGGGCAGTCGACACCTCTTGTGCCCGGCATATTTCCTGCTCAGGGCATACTCCTTGCTTCAGGCATATCGTGAACTGCTGCGCCTTCGGATCGTCGCTGTCGGCTATGTATTTTCTCACCACCTCTTCTTTGCTCTGATTGTCCCGAATGCTGAAAAATTTCGTGACTGTGGGAAGCAGCTCCCACTCATAAAAGGCGTCCATATCTTCCCATCTTGAGGGTCTGATAAGCAAGCGCTCCGTTTCAATCATTGTTTCCTTCATTTTTCTTTACTCCTTCTGCTCATTTCCCGCTTTTCTTTCATTATACTATATGTGTGCCGCCTTCGTCACGGAATTTCTATTTGACATTATCGGTTTTCGACGGTACAATTTTTACGGCGCAGTTTCGCGTTGCAAGCTTTATGAGAAAATAATGTTAAGGGTGAATCTATGGATATTTTTATTTTGGTATTGGAACTCATCGGCGCGGCGGCTTTTGCCATTTCGGGAGCGATGACGGGGATAAGGAAACAGATGGACATTTTCGGTGCTTTTGTGCTGGCGCTTACCGTTGCGGTGGGCGGCGGAATCATCAGAGACATCATTCTGGGAGCCTTTCCCCCTGCCATGTTCCAAAATCCAATCTACGCGTTGACGGCGTTTGCCACCTGCCTCGTTGTCTTTATTCCCCAGGTGCGGGCGCTTCTGGAACGCAGCAGCCTCGGAATGCTCATCGCAGATTCCATCGGGCTGGGGATTTTCACGGTTTCCGGGGCGATGCGAGCCTACGAAGTGTCTGACGAACCGACGATTTTCCTTGCCGTATTTGTGGGAGTTGTCACGGGGGTCGGCGGCGGGCTTTTGCGAGACGTGATGGCAGGGGATATGCCCTATATTTTCGTGCGGCATATTTACGCCACGGCTTCTATCGCCGGGGCGCTGCTGTTTTGCCTGCTTTTGCCCCACACCAGTGCCTATGTGGCGATGCTTTCCGGGGCGGTTCTCATCGTTGTGATCCGGCTGCTGGCTTCGCACTACAGGTGGAGCCTGCCGAAGCCCGGCAGCCGCGAATGAGCCCAGCTTGCCTTGGCATTTTACCGAAAAAAAGTCCGTTCCTGATGGGGGACGGATTTTACTGCTATCGATTAGCGTTATAAAGTTTTGTACTAATTTTTATACAAATTTTCGCAAAACCCCTTGATTTTTATTTACGGCTTGTGTATAATCATTCTGTTATCGCAGGGGCGAGAGCCTTTGCAGGGCAAATTGAATAGGCTAGATGAACTTTGCAGGAAAAGGTTTGACCTACCGAAGGAGTGAAACTCTCAGGTTCCGCTGACGCCCCTTTTGCGGCGCGTCCGGCGGGGAGGACTGTAAAGGGATAGCGTTCTGGAGACGCCCGCAGGTTGCGGGGGCCGAAGGTGCAAGGCGATGCTCGCCAATCTCTCAGGCAAAAGGACAGAAAAGGATATTCCATGGGATTGGGATTCTTTCGCTTTTATTTTTTATTGTTTCTTGCCGATAATTGACGAATATTTGCACAGAACCCGGAGGCAGGCTTTCCGGAAAGCTTGTCTCTTTTTTATTCCTTTTATCTATCGCTGCTTTTTTCTCCGATTTACATTTTACCTTCAATTTGGAATTATCAAAATGATTAAAAAAGAAAGAGAGGACACAAAATGCAGGCTTTATACAACTTTATCACAGGCCCACTGAATACCGTAGCTTGGATTTACATACTGCTCCCCTGCGTATTCGTAGGCGGGCTGTATTACACCATCTTCTCCGGGGGCGTGCAATTCCGCAGATTCGGATACACCATGAAAAACACCTTCGGCAAGATTTTCAAAAAGACCGATGCCGGCGAGGGGGAAGTTACCCCGCTTCAGGCAGTTTGCACGGCTCTGGCAGGAACCGTCGGCACAGGAAATATCGTAGGAACCTCACAGGCCATCGCCCTTGGCGGTTACGGCGCGATTTTCTGGCTCTGGATGGCGGCGCTCCTTGGCATGGTTATCAAATACGCGGAGGTTACCCTTTCCATTCGTTATCGTGAAAAGGACGCGAAGGGCGACTGGGTCGGCGGACCGATGTATTATATCAAGAACGGTCTCGGACAGAAATGGGCTTGGCTTGCGGTTCTCTTCTGCATCTTTGCCACATTGGCTTCCTTCGGTATCGGCAATATGTCTCAGGCAAATTCCATCAACGGTTCCATCAAGGGCGCGGTTGCCGCATTCAATCCGTCCTTTGCCGATGCAGCCGCAGTGGACTGGGTAATCGGTATCGCTATGGCAGTGCTCACGGCGGCGGTTCTCCTTGGCGGAATCAAGCGTATCGGCTCCGTTACCGAAAAGCTGGTTCCTGTAATGAGTATCGTTTACATTGTATTCACGCTGGTGGTTATCTTCGGAAACATTTCCATGCTGGGTGAAGCCCTTCGCAAGATTTTCGTAGCGGCATTCAATCCGCAGGCGGTTGTCGGCGCAGGCAGCGGTATTTTGCTGAAAAACGCCATCGTCTGGGGTCTCAGAAGATCCGCGTTCTCTAACGAAGCAGGTCTTGGTTCTGCTCCTATCGCCCACGCTGCGGCAAACTGCGAGGGTCCGGTACAGCAGGGCGTATTCGGAATTTTCGAAGTATTCGTTGATACCATCGTTATTTGCTCCCTTACAGCGCTGACTATCATCATCAGCGGCGTTGACATCACATTCGGCGAAAAGCCGGGCAGCGAGCTGATCACTTCGGCATTCAGCACAATCTGGGGCGACAAGCTCTCCGCAGTTTTCGTAGCTCTGGCTCTGATGATGTTCGCCTATTCCACCATTTTGGGCTGGTCCCTGTACGGAACCCGCTGCATTCAGTACCTGTTCGGCATGAAAGCGGTACTGCCTTATCAGATCATTTTCTGTATCGTCATCGTTGTCGGCTGCGTAAGCCCTATCGATGCGGTATGGGATATCGCAGACACCTTCAACGGTCTTATGGCAATCCCGAACTTCATCGCGCTGTTTGCCCTTTCGCCGGTAGTATTTAAGCTCACGAAAGAACACTTCGCGGAAGTTGACAAGCTCAAAGCGAAATAATTTCGCCAAAAAATTCGAAAAATATATGGTAAGCAAAACCTCCGGGTACCCTCATCGGTCTCGGAGGTTTTTTTGTAACCGAAACGTCCTTCCCCGCATATACTGGTATAGTTTGCGGAGGTGATTCTATGGGACTTGATACGAGGGAATTGTTCGCCCGACTTATCCAGTGCGAGGCAGGCGGCGAGGGAACCGAGGGTATGCAGGCGGTGGCAACGGTTATTATGAACCGCGCCCGGGCAACGGAGGGAGAATTTGCGCGGGTCAGCGGCGGCGGCGATGTGCGCGCCGTAATCACCCAAGCAGGGCAATTTGTCTGTATGCGGGAAACCGTCGGCGGCAAATACAACAGCCAAAACGTCTACAATATGTCTCCCACCGACGAGCATTATGAAATCGCCGACTGGGCGCTCTCCGGCGGCAGGCTCCAAGCCGTGGGAGAGTCCCTTTTCTTCTTCAATCCCTACAGCAGCACCTGTCCGCAATATTTCCCTACCAGCGTAGGGGCTTTCTATAACCGCGTCGGCAACCACTGCTTTTATGAGCCGACGGAAAAATATTTGGATACATAGGAGGTATTTTATGACGCCTTGTGGCATGAATCAGGTTACGCCTGCGATGATACGAAAGGGTCAGATGACCGTCGGAGATAAGATCATTTTTGAGGAGGCTGCCGCGGCGGCTGTCGAGGCGGCGACAGGCAGCGTTGAGGCTTCCGCGCAAGCTGCGAAAGCTGCCGAAGCCGCCGAAACGGCGGCGCTTGAAACCGGAGGCGTGGCTTTTGAACCTGTCGAAACCCCGGTCTCTGTGGAGGTGGCAGCAGCATCGGCAGCGGCAGCCGTAGCCGCTAACGCCGCGGTTTCCGCGCCGGATTCCGACGCCCTTTCCTACGGCGAAGGAACGGTAACAAAAAACCCCGCAAATCCGCAGGGTTATCAAAGCGTCGGTCTTCCGCCCAGCTGGCCGAACACGTCGGGTCAAATCGCTTACCCGAACGAAGACCGCAATCAGATTTCCTATGGGCGCATGACGGACTATTTTCAGGGAGCGATAAACGGCGACGACGCTTCTTCCTCCCCTACCTTTACCGTTCCCAGCAATCCCATGACGCCGCCGGAATACACCCAGACCTTAGACTACGACTCCATTCAGTACATGAACGGCTTTCTGCGCACCCAAATCGGACGTTTTATCCGATTTGAGCAGCTGGTGGGCACAAACATCGTGGAAGACCGTTCGGGCTTTCTCGTGGGAGTCAGCAACAACTATGTCATACTTCAGGAAATCGGCACCGGCAACATCATGACCTTTGACACCTTTTCCATAAAGTTTGTCTACATTTATTATGAAGATTTTGAAGGAGCAAGAGGGGCTACTTCAGCATATTGATAATCCGTGAGACGGTTTCCTCCGGCGCTTCCTTCTGGATTTTTACCACATCGTCTGCCCAGCCGGTATAAAGGGGAAGTCTCCTGCGGTAAAGGATTTCCGCCGGCACTGCCTGACTGATAGGCCTGCCCTCTGCGGAAAGAGAAGCGATGTCCCGATCCAAAAATAGAATGCGACCGTTTTCTGCCAGCGCGTAGTAGTTTTCTTCGCGGGTAACGACTCCACCACCACAGGCAATTACCGCACCTGTAACCTTGGAAAGTTCCGC
The DNA here is from genome assembly GCA_963635155.1 of Bacteroides stercoris. GTDB lineage: Bacteria > Bacillota > Clostridia > Peptostreptococcales > Anaerovoracaceae > CAG-238. The sequence continues at coordinate 9,183 of CAVHEY010000025.1, read as the reverse complement.
GATAACCTCCGACTCGCAGCGGCGAAAGGCGTCCTCGCCTCCCTCGGCAAAAATTTCGGGAATGGTTTTTCCCTCCATGGCAACCACCATTTCATCGACGTCATAAAAGGGGCGGTTAAGCTCCCCTGCCAAGATGGCGCCGATGGTGGTTTTGCCCACCCCCGGCATACCGATGAACACGTAATTTTGCTTGTTAAAGATAAGTTCCGCCTCTATGGTTTCTGCCACCTTGCCGTCAATTTTCCTGTCAAAAAACAGTTCCGCCGTGGAAAGCGCCTGCCATACCAGCATTTTCATGCCGGAAAGATTGTCGATTCCTGCCTTTTTTGCCTGGCAGAGAAAATTTGTACGGAGGGGATTGTATATAACGTCCACCGCCCATTCCAGCTTCGGAAAGCTGGCGGGAAAAACTGCGGAGCGTCCCGTGTTGGGGTACATTCCCACGGGAGTCGTATTGACAAGGATTTCTGCGTCTTGCCGTTCTTTTAAGTTCTCGTAATTGAGTTTTCCTGTCCGGCTGACAATATCGATCCTCGCCGCGCCTGAATCCCTCAAAGCCTTACATACCGCCTTTGAGGCGCCGCCGCTTCCCAGCACCGCAGTCTTTTTGGACTTTACCGCCACGCCGCTTTCTTCAAGGCTTCTCTTGAAGCCGAAATAGTCCGTGTTATAGCCGATGATCCTGCCCTTACGCTTCACGATGGCGTTTACGGCGCCGATTTCTCGCGCTTCCGGAGCGATTTCGTCACAAAACTCCATTACGGTTTCCTTATATGGAATCGTAACGTTAAGCCCCGTCCAGTCCCCGTTTCTGACAAAGGCTTCCACCTCTTCAGGCTCTTTTTCAAAGATTCCATAGTCGTAATCGATTCCCGCAAGCTCCCCGATCCGAGCATGAATTTCGGGGCTGAAGCTGTGTTTTAGGCTGCGACCCAAGAGTCCGCAGCGAGGGGTTTTGGTCTCCGACTCACCCCTGACATCATCTGTTCTCATCTCGTTTCCTTCCTGTATCTGTTATCTATGCGTTTATACCGACTATACCGACAAATTTTCATCTTCCAGCATTCTGTATCCTACCCCCAGCTCGGTAAAGATGTACTTCGGCTCTCCCGGATTCTTTTCCAGCTTGCGGCGGATATTTGCCATATTCACTCTCAAAATCCGGTTGTTATCGTCCGCATACGGTCCCCAGACTTCGTTTATCAGGGTATCATAGGTCATAACCTTGCCCGAATTCTTTGCAAGGAGCCAGACAATCTTATATTCGACTCTGGTAAGATGCACTTCTTCCCCGTCAACGCTGACAATTCGTTTTTCGAAGTCGATAAAAAGTCCTCCGGCGGAATAAGGTCTGTTGCTGTTTGTCACATCGTCCGTAAGCTTGTTGTTGTGTCTGATTGCGGTACGGATTCTTGCCAGCAGTTCGAAGGTTCCAAAGGGCTTGGTAATATAGTCGTCTGCCCCTGCATCCAGCGCCGCAACCTTTTCCTTTTCCTGAGTTCTCGCGGAAATCACGATAATCGGAAGACTGGACCACTCCCTCGTTTTCTTGATAACTTCCAAGCCGTCGATGTCCGGAAGTCCCAAATCCAGCAGCACCAAATCCGGAAGGGAGGAGGTAATCATGGTGAGTCCGTCCTTGCCGTTATGGGCGACGCTGACCTTATATTGATGGCTGTCCAGGGTCTTGCTTATGAAATCGCAAATACTCTTTTCGTCCTCTATAATTAAAATTGAGATTTTCTGATACATTCTCTATTCCTCCTTTTCCTTTGGCAGTGAAAAGCAAAACTCCGCGCCGTCGTGATGGTTTACGGCGATGATCTTGCCGCCGTGAGCCGTTACAATGGTCTTGCAGATGGAAAGCCCGATACCCATTCCTTTATAGCCGTCGGTTTTGGTCTTTTCCGAGCGATAGCCCTCACCGTCAAAAATCGTTTCCAGCCTGTCTTCGTCGATGCCAACGCCGTAATCTCTTATATGGAAAAAAACTTTTTCCTCGTTTTCGTCGATGGTAAGTTCCAGGGGTTTTACGCTTTTTGCGTGCATCTGCGCGTTTTGCAAAATATTTATGATTACCTGCTGAATCAGCATGGCGTCCATCATTACCATAATCACGTTATCCGGCACACGAACGTGAACCTCCGCCTCCGGAAAGCGTTTTTTGAAGTGAATTACCGCTGCCGATGCCACTTCGTCCACCGGCTCGAGGGATTTTGCCACCGAGGCGGTTTCGTTGTCGATTCGCGTTACCGACAGCAGGTTTTCCACCATGTTCAAAAGCCAGTTGGCGTCGTTGTTTATGTGGCTCACCAACTCTCTTTTTTCCTCGTCGGTAAGGCTTTCTCCCATTTCCAGATAGGATTGACTGCTTCCGATTATCCCCGTGAGAGGCGTCCGCAAATCGTGGGAAACGGCTCGCAAGAGATTTGCCCGCATCTTTTCCTTTTGCGCCTCCATCAGCTCCTTTTCCTGTTTCGCAAGCTGCTTCGCCTGCTCTTTCATGTTGGTGCTCATGGCAGAGGTGATGATGCCGATGGCGAACATTCCAAGAAAGGTTACCTGATAACCGTCGATGGTGAAGTTGAAATCCTGATACGGATAGGTAAAGAAAAAGTTTACGCTCAGAACGCTCATTATGGAAAACAGCATTCCGTAAACATACCCGGTGGTGTATCTTGTGATGATGAAAACTCCCAGGGTGTAGAGCATCGCTATATTCAGGGACGGGTCGGAGGCTGTTTTCTGGAAGAAAAACGAGGCGAAGGTTGCAATCATAAAAACCATGATGCAAAGCAGCACGTCCCTTTTGTGAGATGCTGCAAGCTCGCCCTTTTCCGACAGGAGCTGCTGTATTCTCTCTTGTTCGTCTTTTCGGTCCGTTTTGTATCTCATATCATTTTCCATTATACAACTCTCCCTATCGAATATATGTTAAAATGTCGCTAAGTTATAGTCTAGCCTTATTTTACCGTATAATCGCGGCGATTTCCAGCATTTTATGCAATTTTCACGCCTTTTCATGTCTTTCTCACCATTCCGCCCCTCGCCGCATAGAATAAACCATAGATTTCATAGGAAAGGGGTATTTATTTTGATTAAAGAGCCTTATATAGGTATGCCCATAATCATGGGCGGCAGATGTGATACCGCGCCCGCAAAGCCCGAAAAGCCGCCTCAATCTCAGAACCAAAACCAAAATCAAAGCCAAAACCAGAATTCCGAGACCTCCGGAGGAGCAATCGGTGGCGCAGGCAGCTCCGGTTCGACCTCAGGCGGAGCTTCCGGTAGCGCAAGCAGCTCAGTCGGTTCAGCCGGTTCAGGCGGTGCAAGCGGTGCAAGCAGCGGCGCAAATGTCTCCGGTTTTGACGCCATGTACCTTGGCAGTCTTCCCATCGCCATGGCATACACGCCGATGCAGCAGTGG
>CAVHEY010000025.1:0-5260 GCA_963635155.1 Bacteroides stercoris | reverse complement strand
CCCAGCGCTACAGTATGCCTTATCGCAATGTGGCAGGGATTTTGACGGACATCGGCACCGAGGAAATCGGGCATCTGGAAATGGTGGCTACCATCGTTCACCAGCTCACCCGTAACATGACCATGGAAGAAATCAAAGAAGCAGGCTTTGAAAGTTATTTTGTAGACCATACGGCGGGGGTATACGCCCAAGCCGCGGCGGGCTTCCCATTCGACGCCCTGTGCTTTGCCTCTACGGGAGATGCGATTACCGACCTCACGGAAAACATGGCTGCGGAACAAAAAGCGCGAACCGTGTACGACAATATTATCCGCCTCTGCGACGATCCCGACGTTCTGGATCCGATCCGCTTCCTGCGCGAACGGGAAGTGGTGCATTACCAGCGTTTCGGCGAAGGGCTGCGGCTTGTCCAAGACAATCTTAACGCAAAGAATTTTTACGCCATCAATCCGGAATTTGATCTGTAATAGCTCTGCCAAAAGCCGGAGTTTAAAAGTAAGCTGCACGAAAAAACGCAGGGTCCTGCCACAAGTACCACAGGCTCTGCGTTTCTGTTTTATGCGCATTTAGGGAATGGGCGAAAGAGTTTCAATGCCTAATTTATTGTCGCATGCCGTATTAAACGTTCCGTTTACGAATTTAATAATTCCTTTGCTCTATTCTGTATCATATTTTCAAGCATTTTCAATCTTTTATCAGGCAAGTTATATCTTGGATTTTTCTTAAACTGAAATTCAAGCAGTTTTCTTAGTCCATCACGATGCCTTTGCGTAAGAACCGATTTAGCGGTTCCGATAAAATCATCATATACGCAGGGGAGCAAAGTATCGGCATAAGCTTTAAAAGCTTCCGCACTTTCCAAATCATCACGACCTGCAAAGTTCAAGAGCGAATTGCCATGGTCGAACAGCGGTGCAGGTGCAACAATTTTATTTGTTTTACTATCAATAAGAAAACCAAAATTGCCGAAGTGTCGGTCTGTATTCATAATTACCGCATCGAATACAAGCATATCATTTAAGGCTTCCACAAATTTTTTGCCGAGTTTTTCATAATATTCTCTAACGGCTTTCATTCCGCCTGCTGTTACCATTCTGCCTACGGGAAGAAAAGAATAATCCTTTGATGTAAAAAGCTCACAAGTAGAACAAAGCTCACCCTTCCACTTAGAAAGACTGTATTCAATAGCATCTACGCCAAGGATCTTTGCAACTTGCGCTGCGTAGTATTCCGAATAAGGCTCGTTGCCCGTATTGGAAGCGCCGCTTGTGCCGCCTTTATATAATAAAATTTTTCCATCTTTTCTTCTCCAGCATTTCGGGAGCATACCATTCGTTGTAAATTCAGGGCAAGAAGCAAGGGAAGCTCTGATGTTGCTCCCATATCCCGTAAACGCTATAAGGGCAAGCACCTGACTAAATCTGTTATCATATAAATTGAATTTGTCATATGTGCCTTCAAATCCCTCTTCAACAACCCAATAGCAATCGTTAAGGGAAAGACCTTTTGAAACTTTTATAATCGTCATAGGGCGATTTATATTAAGTCCGCATTTACTTAAAAAGTTATGCACATAAGCACGGTTTTTCGGTATAGTTCTGTGCTTCAGCCATTTTGCAAGTCCGTCATCGGTTAATTCCAAGTCAAGCGGGAATAAATCCTTTTTATCTTCATTTGCCCAAAATATTTTTATTTCAGGAGTATTCGTATCTTCTGTTGCCGAAAAACGCACAAGACTTAAATCATAATGTTTTAATTCATAATTCATACGCAACCCTTTATCCAATTCTCTCTTTTATATTTTACCTTATCCCAAAGACTTTGCAATGTCCCTTGCAGATTCTTAAGGAAAATTTAAATTTTCAAGAAATCTATATGATATAATTATTTGAATACATTTCTGTCTGTCTTTCCAGTAAATCCTGTAGCGTCACGCTGTCCAAATAGTTATTTATGACCTCCGCAAGTCCCCTCCAAAGCGGCAAGGTCACACAGCTTTCGCTGCGTTCGCAGCTCACCGGCATCGTATCCAGACAGGCAACCGGCGCGAGGCTCCCCTCCGTAAGCTCAAGAATCTCCTTTACCGTATAGGCTTTCGGCGCTTTTGCAAGGCGATAGCCTCCCTGTGAACCGCGATTTGCTCTGAGAAAGCCTGCCCGATTCAGCACCGGAATGATCTGTTCCAGATATTTTTTTGAAATTCCCTGCCGCGCCGCGATGTCCTTTAGAGCTACGAACCCCTCTCCCTGGTGTTCCGCCAAATCTATCATCATTCGCAGGGCATAGCGCCCCTTCGTGGAAATCTTCATTGTGCGCCTCCTTTTGTGCATAGGCAGATAAAGCTTTTCATGAAAAAGCCTTCTGCCCTATAACTTATATCATACCATGAAAATGGTAGGCTTTCAAGCAGGAGGCATATGCACGCCTTAATTATAATGAAATTCTAACGGGAACATAGGGGTTCACCGCTATCCGCAGGCAAATCAGCTTTTACTCGGCAAACATCGGAGTGGAAAGATATCTTTCTCCCGTGTCCGGAAGCAGCGCAACGATTATCTTACCCTTGTTTTCCGGACGCTTTGCAAGCTGCAAGGCGGCGAAGGCAGCGGCTCCCGAAGAGATTCCCACAAGCACTCCGCCCTTTCTTGCGAAGGTTCTGCCGGTTTCAAAGGCATCATCGTTTTCTACCGGAATGATCTCATCGTAAATTTCGGTGTTCAGGGTTTCCGGCACGAAGCCTGCTCCGATTCCCTGAATCTTATGGGGACCTGCCGTTCCCTTGGAAAGCACCGGAGAGCCTGCAGGTTCTACCGCAACCACCTTCACATTCGGATTCTTGCTCTTGAGGTACTCCCCTACGCCGGAAAGGGTTCCGCCTGTGCCGACTCCCGCAACGAAGATATCAACCCTTCCGTCGGTGTCTTCCCAGATTTCGGGACCTGTGGATGCCTTGTGGGCAGCCGGGTTTGCAGGGTTTGTGAACTGGCTCGGAATGAAGCTGTTAGGGGTTTCCTTTGCAAGCTCCTCAGCCTTTTCTATGGCACCCTTCATGCCTGCGGCTCCGTCGGTGAGGACAAGCTGCGCGCCGTAAGCCTTAAGCAGGTTGCGGCGTTCCACACTCATGGTTTCAGGCATGGTGAGGATAATCTTGTAGCCTCTTGCCGCAGCCACTGCCGCAAGTCCGATTCCCGTGTTGCCGCTGGTGGGTTCGATGATGGTAGCTCCCGGCTTCAGCACTCCCGCCTTTTCCGCATCGTCAACCATGGCTCTTGCGATTCTGTCCTTTACGCTTCCCGCCGGATTGAAATATTCCAGCTTGCCGTAAATCTCAGCATAAGTATCCTCGCCTCCGATAATAGCGTTGAGCTTCAGCAGCGGTGTGCCGCCGATTAAATCCGTGATCTTTTCATAAACTTTCATTTTTGTTCCCTCTTTTCCTATAATTCATATCTGTTTTATAGGTTTTATATTAGCACCCTTTTTTCCCCTTGTCAATAGGAAAAATCAAAAAATTTCCCCGATTATTTTTACTGATTATTTTTTCCGCGAGGCAATTGTGTTTTTCGGCATAAAAAGAATAAAAAGGCAAGTATTGCTTATCGGCACTGTCCTAAATGTCAAGTAAATTTATTTTTTACTTGACATTTAAATGCGCAGAATATAATATCTTTATAAGGGAGGTAGTATTCCATGAACAACTGTGCAGAGTACATCAAGGGGATTGTCGAAAGGAAACCTCAAAATCAGATTATCGAAGCAAACCGTTTGTATGAGAAAATGCCCGACGGCATTTCTGAAACCGCATACTACAAAGCACTGGAAAGATTAAGCAAGCAAGGTGTCTTGGTACACCTTTCAAGAGGGCTGTATTATCGCCCTGCAAAATCTAAATTCGGAATTATTCCAATTAGTGAGGAGGAAATAATTGAGCACTATATTGGTTCCGAACAGGGAATGATCATAGGCTACAGACTGTATAACCGGTTAGGTTTAACGACTCAGATAGGTAAGCAAATCCAAATTTTATCCTCTGCCTTGGACAGCAATCAGAAATCGATTGGAAATATCCGTGTAGCCGGCTGTAATCTGCCCTTTTCCGCTAAAACCGTCGCCGTTATCGAAACAATGGAAGTACTCCAAAATTACAGGCAAATTGAAGATATAAACAAAGCTGCGTTAGCTTCATATATGGAGAGATTTGCCGCCGCATATTCGGACGGTGATTGCATTTTAATATTAAAAAGCAAAAGATACAAGAAATCTACCATTGCATTTCTTGCAAGTTTTCTTGATTATCACGGAATTAAAAACTCATTGCATCGTTTTTTATCGTCGCTTTCAAACTATAAAATACCGAGTATGGAGGAATTTTATGAATCTGCACGAGCATAGAGAAGATTTTGAGCAGCTTATCGCCGTTACAGCAAACTACATTGGGATTCCACAAACCGCCGTCCGGCGCGACTATTATATTGTCAAACTGCTGCAAAACCTGCAAAACAGTAACTACGCAAATTCCTGCGTTTTCAAGGGCGGCACATCTTTGAGCAAATGTTATCCCGGTTCCATCAATCGTTTTTCGGAGGACATTGATCTGACTTTTGTTTCACCTGAAGCTATGAGTAATAAGCAATATGATAAAACTTTAAAACGAGTTGAAAGTGCGATTGTTACGGGTTTTAATTGGGAAAAAATCAACGCCGAGCGTAATGCTCGAAACAAGAGTTCCTATGTTTGGTCGCAAAACGAGGAACGTGATAGTTGCAAAGTGAAAATAGAGATAGGTTCAAGCGTCATTCCCGAGCCATTTTCAATGAAAGAAGTGAAAACATATATTCAGGAGTACTTAGATGCATCGGGCTTCCTCAGAATTTGAATTGGAACCGGTCACAGTCAACACTTTAGACATTACAAGGACTTTCTTAGACAAGGTTTTGGCGGTAAAAAGGCACGCGATATGCGGTACGCTGATGAATAAGGTTAGGCATATATATGATGTCACCATGCTCATCAATCGCGATGACATACAGGCTTTTTTGTCAGACGCGGATAATCTTAAAGAACTTTTGCAGCTTACAAAAGCTAACGATAGCTTCTATCTTCAAAAACGAAACATTTCAAAAGATTTTAATCCTCTTTCCGCGTATTGCTTCGAGGACTGGAGTCAGTACTTTAATGATGACATCAAGAAGCGATACGAAACATTGCATAAGGATCTGCTTTACACGGATAAAAGGCAAAATTTTTCCGAAGCGAAAGC